>JBFWJM010000032.1:0-17813 GCA_050253205.1 Desulfovibrionaceae bacterium | reverse complement strand
AACACATCGGGATTGATCGGGATTGAATCCCTAGTGGAGGGTCATCCCCGCGTGCGCGGGGAACACACCTGGAGCAACCAGAATGACCAAGTATATCGCGGGTCATCCCCGCGTGCGCGGGGAACACGTTTGGCCCGTTCCATCTGGTCAGAGATCGGTCGGGTCATCCCCGCGTGCGCGGGGAACACCTGGAGTGGCTCAAGGTGCAGCTCGACGGTGACGGGTCATCCCCGCGTGCGCGGGGAACACACGCGCTGCACGGACTGCACGGACTGCTGGTACGGGTCATCCCCGCGTGCGCGGGGAACACTTGGGACCGGGACAGATGACCCGTCCGATGTGCGGGTCATCCCCGCGTGCGCGGGGAACACCTCGTTATCCTCAGTATCTGGGGTAGCAGGTGCGGGTCATCCCCGCGTGCGCGGGGAACACTTTTCGCTGGACCGGGCTTTTTCCCTGGCTTTCGGGTCATCCCCGCGTGCGCGGGGAACACCCCTTTTCCGCACGGAAGGGCATTTCATGGATGCGGGTCATCCCCGCGTGCGCGGGGAACACATCGGGATTGATCGGGATTGAATCCCTAGTGGAGGGTCATCCCCGCGTGCGCGGGGAACACACCTGGAGCAACCAGAATGACCAAGTATATCGCGGGTCATCCCCGCGTGCGCGGGGAACACATCGGCCCGTATGCCGAGAATGAGGTTAGCGGCGGGTCATCCCCGCGTGCGCGGGGAACACTTGCACGAGTCGTGGAAGCACTGGTAAAACAGCGGGTCATCCCCGCGTGCGCGGGGAACACAGGCCCACGCCCTTGACCGGCGACTCCAGCGTCGGGTCATCCCCGCGTGCGCGGGGAACACACCACCTCGGATGCCGCAATCAACGATGCCGTGCGGGTCATCCCCGCGTGCGCGGGGAACACACCTCACCTACAAGCCCGAAGGCAAGTTAACGCGGGTCATCCCCGCGTGCGCGGGGAACACTGACGCAGCATGTAGAGCGCGAGTGCACCCGGCGGGTCATCCCCGCGTGCGCGGGGAACACTCGATGAGCAGGGCCACGCGCCGGGAGACGTACGGGTCATCCCCGCGTGCGCGGGGAACACTTCAGCTAAAGACCTGTCGTCTTCGGGGATAGCGGGTCATCCCCGCGTGCGCGGGGAACACGTTCGCGGCAGACCCCTGCGCAAACTCTTCGGCGGGTCATCCCCGCGTGCGCGGGGAACACGTTGATGCCTCGGCGGCTGGCGAGTTGGGCATCGGGTCATCCCCGCGTGCGCGGGGAACACCAGTGCTGAAAGAGATGGTCGGCCCCAGCGTGCGGGTCATCCCCGCGTGCGCGGGGAACACCAGTGCTGAAAGAGATGGTCGGCCCCAGCGTGCGGGTCATCCCCGCGTGCGCGGGGAACACACGGCGTCGTCGGCCAAAGCTTTGTTGAGGTTCGGGTCATCCCCGCGTGCGCGGGGAACACTGACGACGAAGTATGCCTCGTCGTTGTCGTCGCCGGGTCATCCCCGCGTGCGCGGGGAACACATGGAAGGGCGCATCAAGTCCTTCGACCGGGACGGGTCATCCCCGCGTGCGCGGGGAACACGGCGGCCCGTCGGCTTCTTCCTCTTCCTCGGCCGGGTCATCCCCGCGTGCGCGGGGAACACTCTTCCTGGAATTACCTGATTCCACTGTCAAAAATCAAGCCCTTAAAAGGTACCAACAAAAAGAGCCCAAAAACAAGCCTTCCGGGTTAGGGTAACCCCTCCCCCGAAACACCCTCTTCCAGCGCCTCGGCCGCATCCTCTCCCCCGCCTCCCGGCGGCAGAAACGACACCAGCTTCAACCCGTCCATATCGCGCGGAACGCGCCTGTTGGCCCCCAGGGACACGAAGTCGAACCCGGATTCCGTGGCCGCCCGCCAGACCATCACCGCATTGCCGTCCTCGATGCCCTGCTCCACATTGTTCCAGACCATCTGCCGCACCCGGGCGGAAAAGTCGCCCACATACACCCCGGCGCGGACCTCCAGCATCCAGACGGCCAAGCGGCCCCGCAGGCGCGGCGGCGCGTTCTCAACCACGATGACCGTCATCGCCAAGGCCCTCCTCGTCCTCGAAGGCTATGGGCTGCGCCCAGTCCGGCGCTGCCGGGCGGGGTATCCCCCCGGCGGCCAGCACGTCCTCTATGGCCGGGATGATGCGTTGCAACAGCTTGGTCCTGCGGAAGGAATCGCGGCAACGGCGGCGCACCTGCCCCTCCAGGTCCGGGCCCGGGCGCCGGGCCACGGCAAAGGCCTGGGGCACCACGGTCTCGAACTTGAACAGGTCCGCGATGTCGTACACGAAGGAGAGCGGCTTGCCGCTATGCACAAAGCCGATGGCCGGGGCATACCCCGCCGCCAGCACCGCCGCCTCCGTGACGCCGTAGAGGCATGCCGTGGCCGAGGAGAGGCAGCGGTTGGCCGCATCGCCCGAGGCCCAGTCCTTGGGGTCGTAGCGCCGCCCCTTCCAGGAAACGCCGCTCTGCCGGGCCAGCAGCTTGTACATGGCCCGCACCCGCGCCCCCTCGATGCCGCGCAGTTGTTCCACGCTTCGCCGCTCCGGCGCGGGCTCGCCGAAGCGCACCTCGAACATGCGGCGCGCCACCTTGAGCCGGGCCTGCTCGTCCAGGGCCAGGGCGGCCTGGTAGAGCAGCTTGTCGCTCCTCGCGCCGCCGGGCTGGCCGGAGGCGTAGAGCCGCACCCCGGCCTCGCCCACCCAGACCAGCAGGCAGCCCACGCGCGCGGCCAGGGTCACGGCCGCATGGGAGACGCGCGTCCCCGGTTCCAGCATCAGGCACGCCACGCTGCCCACGGGCACATGGGTGCGCACCCCGGCCTGGTCCACGAGCACGAAGGCACCGTCCAGCACGTCCAGACGTCCACGCTCCAGAAACAGGACCGAGGTGCGCTCCTTGATGGGCAGCGGGCTCAACCGGGGCAGCACGTCAGCCCCGCATGACGGTGAGCAGGCCGCAGCCGAAGCCCTTGCTCGGGCCCACCCCGTTCATGAGCGCCCCCAGCAGGCAGTCCACGTCGCCCACCGTGGCCATGCCCTTGAGGTCCAGCACGCCGAAACGCACCCTCTTGCCCCTGCGGCGGAAATCCCGCACCTCGTAGCCGTGGGCGCTCAGGCTCCCGGGCTCCAACAGCAGGCCCAGGGATTGCTGCCGGGCCAGCAGCCACCGGGCACCCGCCTCCTGGGCAAGAACGGCCCGGGGCGGAAGCTGCGCCCCTCCGGCCGCGCGCAGGCGCTCGCGCTCGTCCTGCACCACGTCGTGGCGCACCTGCCGGCCTTCGGCGTCGCGCGTCTTGCGCACCGCATTGGCCCGCAGGGCGAAGTGCAGCCGCTCCCCGGCGCGCAGGCGGGGCTCGTAGGGCTTGATATCCAGCGTCCAGGCCCCGGTGGCGTCCTCGGGCTCGCGCCGGGAGACCACCAGGAAGCTGGCGGGGCCGATGGCCCGGTAGAGGAAGTCGCGCTTGCGGTCCGCATGGTCGCCAAAGAGCAGCCAGAGGGCCTGGTGCACGGCGTAGTCGTCATCCGGCACCCGCCAGCCGCCGAGCAGCAGGGCCCTTGCGTTCAGCGTGGCCTTGGTCATGAACATCACGGCACCTCCTTGTCGTCGCCCGCCTGTCCGCCCGCCTCGGCATCGCGCCCAGGCCGCAGCCCGGCCGCCGCGCAGGCGAGGCGGCGCACCCGGCGCGGGTCGAACTGCCGCCGGGCAAAGTGCGCGGGCTCGTCGCGGATGGTCACGGTCTGCCCGTCGTCCACTTCCAGGGCCTGCGCATCGGACTCATCCAGATAGGCCACGGCACCCGCCTCCACAGGGAGCAGCGGCTCCAGGGCCGCGTCCAGGGCATAGGCCGCCAGGGCCTCCAGCGGACCGGCGAACGCCCCCACCTCCGGCGCGAAGGGCAGCCCCGGCGGGCAGGCCCTGCGCCCCAGGTAGGGCGCGAACACGGGCCTGCGCAGGGCCTCGGCCAGCTCCGCCAGGGAGGGCGCGCCCTCTCCCCGCCGCCAGCAGCACGCCGTGAAGCAGGCGTCCTGTAGATACTCGCGCCGGGAGAGGATGGTGCTGATCCAACCGTCGGGTGCCTGGAGCTCATCGGCCCGGCAGGCGTACCAGGATCCCTTCTTGGGCTCTTTGGCCACCTGCACGGTGTGGTAGTCCCGCAGGCGCAGGCCAGGGGCGTCCGCGCGCACGGCCAGGCCCAGCCCCCGGTTCAGGGCGGCGAGGCGCTGCTCCTCGCCCCGGCGCACGCCCAGCGCCGCCGCCAGCAGGCCCACCACCCCGGAGCGGGTGGGGTGGTCGCAGCTCGGGCGCTCCTCGCCCACGGCCACGTCGCCCCAGCTCATGAGCGGCCCGTAGAGTTGGAATACGAGGTATTGTTGCATGTGTTCGGGCATGGCCTACTCCGCGATGAACGCGCAGACGCCGTCCAGGGAGCCCTCGCCCTTGGTCGCGTCGAAGAGCTCGCAGGCCGCGCCTTCGCCGTACACACGGTTCATGTTTTCCCTCGCGCCTTCGAGCGCGCCCCGGGCCGCAGCCAGGAGGTCGCCGGAGTCGTTCAGGGCATTGAGGTAGGCCACGGCCAGGTTGCGCGGCTGGGCCTCGCCCTTCTCGGCCAGGCAGAAGGATGCATACGCCCGGGAGGCGAAGCTGTTCTGCTTGCCCGTGGGGGCCACGGTGCAGGCCGCGCGGCAGAGCCCCTCCAGGGCCTTGGCCGCCAACGAGGCGTCGCCGCCGAGGTTTTCGGCCAGCAGGGAGCGGTTCACGCAGATGTAAAGGTAATAGAGCCCGGCCCCGAACTCGAACACGCCCATGTGCGCGGCTCCGGTGCTCTCGCGGTTCAGGTCGTCCACGGCGGTGAAGAAGTCGTCCTCCACGGTGGCCTTGTGCACGGAGACGGCGTGGGCCACCTGGGCCGCGGCCTCCACGTTGTTCCGCTTGCTGGCGGCCAGCATGCGGCCGAACAGGGCGATGTCCACTGCCTGGATGTCGCGCCGCAGCAGGGCCAGCTCATCCCCCGAGGGCACCTTGCCCGTCTCGCGGCAGGCCTCGGCCAGGGCGGCGACGGCCTCGATCTCCACCGGGGCGAAGTGCGCCAACTGCTCGATGTGCAGCTTGATGAGCGCTGCGGGCTTGTCCTCGCCCTCCTCGTCGTCCGTGTCCTTGCCGGTCTTGAGCTTGCCGAAGACCCCGGCCATGGCCGTGGCGATGGCGTGGGCCGGTTTTTCCTTGAGCGCGGGCAGCGCGCCCGGCTCGCGCTCTCCGGCCAGGACCTCGCCCAGAGGGCGGCCCAGCAGGAGCGCGAGGTAGACCATCTCGCCCAGTTCCTTGGTGCGGATGCCGATGCTCCCGCCGCCCACGGCCGCGCGGAAGACCTCGCTGGTGCGCCAGGCGCGCTTGAGGCTCTGGGAGGAAACACGCAGCCGATCGGTGTTGCCCATCTTCACGGTCTTGGGGCGGCCCAGGTCGTCGCGGTTGAGGTTGGAGGCGGGGTAGCTGGTCAGGATATGCAACTGGATGAACGTGCTCATGGCTAGTCTCCTTTCTTGGTTCCAGTGAAGTATTGCTCGGCCCAGCGCCGCTTGATGGTCTCGCCCCAGAAGAACGCCCCCGTGACCAGGTCGCGCACGTTGGCCGCGCCGTCCAGGTAGCGGAGCAGGCGCAGCAGCATGATGTACAGGTCGTCGTAGTCGTCCACGGCCAGCAGGCGGCGGAAGCGCACGTCGCGCACGTGCTGGCTGCCGCTGGGGGCGTCGGCGAGCTGGCGGGCCAGGGTGGTCCCTCCCGCATTGCGGTCGAGGTGCGCCAGCAGCCCGACCCCCCGGGCCAGTCCGCGCTTTTCGTTGTGCCCCAGGGGGAAGCCCCTGGAGGCCAGCCAGGGGGCCAGCCCGCGCTGGAAGGCCGAGGTCAGGAAAACCTCGTCCCCGCAGCGGGCGCGGCGCAGTTCGGCGCGAAGGCCGGGCACATGCCGCAGATCGCGCCGCCACACCTCCAGGGCCGTCCAGAATGCCTCGTCCCGTTGATAATCCCTGAATCCGCTCATGGGGTGGTTCCTCCTTTTTCAGACACGGCGTTCCCCTTTTCGGGTTTGGGCAGGCCAAGCACCTTGTGCAGCAGCCCCCAGTTCAGGCGTTTCATGGTGTTGAAGGCCTCGTACGCGCCCTGGGCGCTCGCGGGCTCAAACCCGCCGGACAGGGCATACTTGCGGAAGAGCTCGTCGGCCACGCTGGCGAGCAGGTTGAACCAACCGCGCTTGAGGGCCAGCCTCGCGGCCTCGGCATCTTCCTCATTATGGGGCTCAGCCTGGGTCCCGTTCTCCTCCCCGCTCTCCGCCGCAATGGCATCGATGATCCCTGCCGCGCACTGGTAGAACGCGGCCACCGTGCGGTTCCAGACCTCCATGGAAACCTCTTCGAGCACGCCCTGGTTGGCCTTGGCCTTGGATTTCTTGCCCAGCAGGGCCTCCTTGAGGGCCTTGACGAGATTGCTGCGCATGGCGTCCGTGGCCAGCACGAGGCTTTCCACCTCGGCGCGGAGGAATTCGAGCCACTCCTCCCCCTCCCCGCCCGGCAGGCGCAGGACCGGGAAGGTGCCCTCGCACCACTGGACCGCCTTCATGTTGTCCATGTTGTACCCGGCGGCCAGGAGCGTGGCTTCCGGCGCCGGGGCGTTTTTGCGATAGTTGCTCACGCAGGCGGCCGGGCGGGTGTTCTGGGCGTGCCCCTCCGCGTTGCCGTACACCAGGCCCATCCAGTGCCGATACCCGGTGATGCCCGCCTGGCCCTTGACGGAGAAGAGCGGCTTGCCCGTTCCCGGGTCGCGGTACGGCGTGAGGGGGTGGGTCCAGGTGTCGGCGTAGTTGCAGCCGAAGTTCTTGGTGACGTAGCGCCGGATGACGGTGGCGGATTCCTGGCCGCAGAGCGAGCAGGGCTCCGGCCCGGCCACCTCCTCGGGCAGCAGCGCGATGCGCCTGGGCATGGCCCAGAAGCAGTGCAGCGGGTGCGCATCCTCCGGGAGGAAGACCGTGCCCCCCTCGCTGGTGCGGGTGGGCGCGGCCCAGGGGAAGACGCGGCCCGGGAGGTCCGCCTCCGGTTCTGCGGGCTGGCCGGGGGCGGCCAGTAGCACGTTGCTCCAGAGGGTGGTCCAGAGGTCGCGCCCCAGCACGATGGTGGTCATGGGCCCGCCCCCGCGCAGCCCGGTGCGGTGGCCCTGCCCGCCGCCGGGGGCGTAGGCCTGGAGGGTGAAGAGCGCCATGGCCGCGCAGGCCGGGCACAGCCCCTCCACCCCGCCCCGGCGCAGGAAGAAGTCCGTGCCGTCGCCCAGGGTTTTCCCGGTGGGCTCGGTGATGATCAGGGCCGAGGCGGGGTTGGCCACCCCGCCCTTTTCCCGGAGCTCCAGGTCCTGCATGAAGCGCGGGGCACCGCCCGGCTCGCCCAGGAGCTCGAAGAACGGCTCCAGCGGCTCAAAGGCGCGGCGCAGGGTTTCGGGTTCGGGCGGCTTGGCCAGCCAGGCGCGCCAGGCGGCGCGGTCGGCGGGCGGGCAGGCGGTTTGCAGCAGGCCGATGAGCAGCTCGTGCAGCACGGCCTGGAAGTCCGGCCGGGGCGCGGCCAGAGCCACGGGCGGATCGTCGCCTCCGGCCACCATCCAGGGCGCGATGCGCTCCACCGCGCCGCTTTTCCGGCGCACGGGAAGCCAGGGTTCGGTTAGCAAATTGAAGGACATGGCGTGCTCCTGGTTCGATTGAAATCATTCACAATAACGATATCAACCATCAGGAACAAGCACAATATAATCCCGCTTTAGATTAAAACAGCGACGAATCTAGCGGACCTTTTCGTCAAATGTGAGGCCGAGTGTGGGATCATACGACACTCCCGCCCCGGCCCGGCCCTTCATCCGGCCGTGCCACGCGCCGCCCTCCCCTGGCTCCAGGGCCAGCAGCACGCAGTGCCGGGCCTGGTCCGGCATTGCGGCGCGTAGCTTCTCCACGACCGGGCGCAGATGCTCGGGAATGCACTCCTCCCCGACCCGGTACGACGACACCGACAGTTCGCTCCGGGCGCAGGTCTGGGCAAAGCTCCGGGCTTTGACTTTGGCGGAGCCTGGGCCGGAGCTTGGGCTGGAGCATGAGGTAAACCCTGGGGCGACGCTTCCGCCGTCGTGCTCCTCCTCGGCCCCGGAGCGCACGACCCCCTCGTCCCAGAGGCGCGCGCGGCCGCCCTGCACCCGCACCAGCCGCACCGTCACCCGCTCCTCGCCCAGGCGCGTCGGCGTGCGCTCCTCTTCGGCCCAGAGCGTGTTCGTGGCCTCCATGCAATAGCCCATGTCCGGCTTGAGCTCGTTGTACCGGGCCATGGAGCCCTTGCCCAGTTCCTTGCCCCGGGCAGTAGCGTCCGCCAGCTCCAGGGCATCTGGCGCGGGCATGGCCGCCTCGTCGTAGGCCCCCTCCACCAGGTGCCGCGCGTCCTCGGGCAGGCGGATGGCCCCGCGCTCCCGAAGCAGCCGGACCGCGCGCCAGAGCGGGGCCTGCTCCGGGTAGACATGGGCAGCGCCGTCCAGCAGGGCCTTGTACCAGCCCGCCCCGGCGTCGTCTTCGGCCTCGGGGGCGAGCACCAGCAAGCGCGGCGAGGAATAGCCCGGCTGGCGTCCTTCCCGCTGCGCATGCCGATGGCAACGCCCGGCCCGCTGGATGAGCAGCTCCATGGGGGCCAGGTCCGAGAGCAGGAGGTCGAAATCCAGGTCCAAACTTTGCTCTACCACCTGCGAGGCGAGGAGGATGCGCCCGGCGCGGTCTTCCGGCCCGCTCTCCTTGCCAAAGCGGCGCAGCACCTCCTCCTCGATGCGCAGCCTGTCCCCCAGGGCGAACCGGGCGTGAAACACCGTCACGGAGGAAGACGGCACGCCAAGTTCCTCCACGAGATGACGATACGCCTCCAGGACCTGGTCCACGGTATTGCGAATCCAGCAGGCGCAGGCCCCGGCCCGGTGCGCTGCCGCGAGTTCGGCGTACATGGCCCGCTCGTCGCTGGTGAAGACGACGGGCACCTCCAGCTCCCGAGCCGCCGCAACGGGCGTTTCCCGGCAGCCCGAGCCGTCCGCCCTGGTGGCCAGGGGGAAGGCGCTCTCCCCCAGGGGCTCGGGCCCGAGGCCCAGGCCTCGGCGGAAGGCGTCGCAGAGCTCCTGCCGCTGGCGGCGCGGCAGGGTGGCCGTGAGCACCACCGCGCTCGACCCCAGCATGGCCAGAAATTCGAGGAGCGCGCAGAGCAGCCGCCGGGTATAGGCGTCGTAGGCGTGGACCTCGTCCGCCACCAGCACCACGCGCCCCAGGCCGAGCAGCCGCAGGGCCTGGTGCCGCGCGGGCAGCGCGCCGAGCAGGGCCTGGTCCAGGGTGCCCACCCCGCAGGGGGCCAGCAGGGCCTTCTTGCGGTTATCCGCCAGCCAGGCCGCGCAGGTGGGGGCGCTCTCCGCCGCCTCCCGCGCAGCCGCAGCGCCGGACCGCGCGGCCTCCTCCAGGGCTATGGAGGCCAGAAACTCGTCGTGGATGCCCTTGGCCGAGTGCGCGAGCATGAGCGAGGCGAAGCCCTGGCCCTCGGCGAACAGGGCGCGGTAGCCCCTGGCCATGCGGGCATACATGGCGTTGGCCGTGGCCATGGTGGGCAGGCCCACGTACAGGCCGCCGGGGCCGCTGCCCTCCGCCGGGTTCATGAGGGCGTTCACGCACATGAGCGCGGCCTCGGTCTTGCCGCTCCCGGTGAGGTCCTCGAAGATGTGCAGCTGCGGCTCGGCGTGGTCCACGGCGACCTCGGCCGCGTGCCGTTGCAGGGGCCTGGGGCCGAGGTCCGCCAGGTTGGGGAACAACTCCCGGAAGGTTTTCCGCCCCGAGGGCGCGGGGAGCAGGATGCCGGCCTCGGCCACGGCCCGGCTGGCCTGCGGCAGGGCGTGGTCCGCGTAATAGGCCGCCAGGTCCATGGGCTCCGCCCGGGCCGCGAACCACTCCTCGGCGGAGCCTGTCCAGTCCGCCAGGACCATGAGCCCGGCAAAGGGCCAGGAGAGCCGCGCCAGGGCCCGCTCGCCGCCCTCGGGGAGCCGGGCCCCGGCCAGGAACAGTCGCGCCGCCTCGTCCGCAAAGGCCTGGGCGGCAGCCACCATGTCCCGCGTGCGCCTGGGGTTGGGGATGTGCGCCTTCTCCACGTCCGCCGGGCGGCCATGGTGCCCGAAGGCCGCCTCGGCCAGGGGGATCAGCACGTCATGGTCGTCCCACTTGCAGGCGGCGGGCAGCGCCAGGCCCTCGGGCGTCCGCAGTTTGCGCCTCCACAGCCACAGCCCCGCGTCCCAGTGGGCGATGGCCGTTCCCTCCCTATATACGGGTTGGCCCAGGGCGGCGGCCGCCTCCGGGGCCTTGGCCTGAAACCCGGGGTGAAACTTGCCCAGGTCGTGCAGGGCCGCCAGAAAGAGCAGCCAGGGCCGCAGGATGCCCAGGCCCAGGCCCCCGGCCCGCTCCAGGCAGGCGGCAAGGCGCCCGTCCCGCTCCAGCAGCACCTGCGCCACCGCCGCCACGTCCAGGCCGTGATACGCCAGCAGATGGATCCCGCCGTCGTCGCGGGTTTTCCCCCAATACGCAGTGTCGTCCATGGGCCCCTCCCGCACCTGCGCGTGATGATCGAACCGCCACAGGAGCCTACCCCGCTTTGCGGCGGGAAGAAAGGCGTTCGGCGCATCCTCCGGCCGGATGGCGGGGCTTTGCCCAGGCGAGGAAACGCCCGGCAACGCGGAGAGGGCTTTCGGCTGGGGTGCGCCGCGCGTGGCGTTGGCACCCGCCGCCGAGCCACTGTCATTGTGGCACAAGATTGACTTTCGTGACACTCTCGTGCACCTCTTTGTAAACCAATATGCGGAGGTGCTATGAGAAAATTTCATCTGTATGCGCTGAAATCCGTCCCCGCCATTGTGGCGGCTCTGGCCTTGGTACTGGGCATGGCCCTGGGCGCGGGCCAGGCCCTGGCCGGGAAGGATACGCTGGTGCTCGCCGTGGGCGGGGAGAACGCCGAGGGCTACGACCCCCTGCTCGGCTGGGGCAGCTACGGCAATCCGCTGTTCCAGAGCACGCTGCTCAAGAGGGACGCGGACCTGAACATCGTGCCCGACCTGGCCACGAGCTGGAAGCTCGCCGCCGACCGCACCTCCTGGACCGTGACCATCCGCAAAGACGTGCGATTCTCCGACGGCTCCGCCCTCACCGCGAGGGACGTGGCCTTCACCTTCAACAAGGCCCTGGAGGCGGGCGGCATGATCGACCTCTCGCCGCTGGCCGAGGCAAAGGCCCTGGACGACGCCACCGTCAAGCTGACCCTCAAGCAGCCGGACATCACCTTCATCCAGCACCTCATCACGCTGGGCATCGTCCCCGAGAAGCTCTACGGCCCGGACTACGGCAGAAACCCCATCGGCTCCGGCCCGTACAAGCTCGTGCGCTGGGACGAAGGGCAGCAGATGGTGGTGGAGGCCAACGACCTGTATTACGGCACGAGGCCTGAAATCAAAAAGCTGGTCTTCCTCTTCTCCGAGGAGGACGCCGCCCTGGCCGCCGCCCGTGCCGGGCAGGTGGACGTGCTCGGCGTGCCCTCCAGCCTCGCCGGGCAGGACATCCCGGGCATGAAGCTGCACGTGGTGAAAAGCGTGGACAACCGTGGGCTCATGTTCCCCACCGTGCCCGACGAGGGCAGGACCACCCCGGGCGGCGTGCCCGTGGGCAACGACGTGACCGCCGACCTGGCCATCCGCAAGGCCGTGAACTACGCCATCGACCGCGAGGCGCTCGTGGCCGGGGTGCTCGATGGTTACGGCCGCCCGGCCTTCGGCGTGGTGGACGACCTCCCCTGGGACAACCCGGCCATCCGCTTCCAGGACAACGACCCCGAAAAGGCCAAGGCCATCCTCGAAAAAGCTGGCTGGGTCGACACCGACGGCGACGGCATCCGTGAGAAGAACGGCCTCAAGGCGGAGTTCACCGTGGTATACAACGCCAGGGACTCCCTGCGCCAGGGGCTGGCCCTGGCCGTGTCGGACATGCTGCGCCCGGTGGGCATCAGCGCCATCCCCAAGGGCGAGAACTGGGACCGCATCAAGACCCAGCTCACCCACACCCATGTGGTGGTCTACGGCTTCGGCGACCACAGCCCCCTGGAAATGTACAAGCTCTACCACACCCCCGTGCCGGAGCCCCTGTACTGGAACGCCGGGTTCTACTCGAACCCTGCGGTGGACGCCCACCTCGACGCCGCCCGCGCGGCGGAGTCCTTCGAGGCTTCCATCCCGTTCTGGCAGCAGGCGCAGTGGGACGGCGAGAACGGCTTCACCGTCCCCGGCGATGCCACCTGGGCCTGGATGGTCAACCTCGACCACACCTACTTCCTGAACCAGTGCCTGGATGTGGGCAGGTCGCAGATGGAGCCCCACGGGCACGGCTGGCCCATCACCACCAACATCCACGAATGGAAGTGGACTTGCAAGTAGACTGCGGCGAGGCGGCCGGAGGGCCCTCCGGCTCCCGGCCGCCCGCCATTCCCCCCGTGCTGCGAGCGGTCCTTGCGTTCCTTGGGCGCAAGGCCGCGCGCCTTGCGCTGCTGGTCGCCTCGGTGGCCACGCTCTCCTTCGTGCTGGTGAGCTTCTCCCCGGTGGACCCCATCGACGCCTACCTGGGCCCCGCCATCCTCAAGGTCTCCCCGGAGCAGCGCGAGGTCATCGCCCAGCGCTGGGGGCTGGACCAGCCGCCCATCGAACGCTTCGGCGCATGGGCCGGAAACCTGCTCTCCGGCGACTTCGGCGTCTCCACCATCTTCAACGAGCCCGTGCTCTCGGTCATCGGCAAGCGCTTTGCCACCTCGTTCTGGCTCATGCTGCTCGCCTGGACCTTCTCCGGGGTGCTGGGGTTCGCGCTGGGGGTGCTGGCCGGGGCGTGCGAGTCCAGCGCGACGGACCGCTGCATCAGCGCCTATGCGTACCTCATGGCCTCCACGCCCACCTTCTGGGTGGGCATGGTCCTGCTCACGGTGTTCTCCATCCACCTGGGCTGGACGCCCGTGTGCTGCGCCTGGCCCATCGGCATGGAGCCCGGGCAGGCGAGCCTCTGGCAGCGGCTGCACCACCTGCTGCTGCCCGCAGTGACCCTCTCGCTCATCGGCGTGGCGCAGATCACCCTGCACACCCGGGAAAAGACCGTGGACGCCATGCACAGCGAGTATGCACTGTTCGCCATGGCCCAGGGGGAATCCCGCCTGGGGGTCGCCTTCCGAAGCGCCCTGCGCAACGTGGCCCTGCCCGCCGTGACCCTGCAATTCGCCTCCCTGGGAGAGCTCTTCGGCGGGGCGGTCTTGGCGGAGCAGGTCTTCGCCTATCCCGGCCTGGGCCGGGCCACTGTGGAGGCCGGATATAGGGGCGACGTCCCGCTGCTGCTCGGCATCGTGCTGTTCAGCACGGCCTTCGTCTTCGTGGGCAACACCACGGCCGACCTGCTCTACCAGCTGGTGGACCCGCGCATGCGCGGGCGAGGCGGCGGGAGGGGAGCGCGATGAGCCCCGCGACGCTCGACAGAAGGACCCGGACCCTGCTCGCTATAGCGGGCTGCCTGCTGCTCTTCGCGGCGGTGTTCCTCGGTGCCTGGCTCTACGGCGGGCAGGGTGAGCTGACGCACCTGACCCTGCGCAAGCTCCCCCCCAGCCCGGCCCACCCCTTCGGCACGGACTGGCTCGGCCGGGACATGCTCGCCAGGACGCTCAAGGGGCTGCGCATCAGCCTCTTCGTAGGCCTCTCGGCGGCCACCTGCTCGTCGGTCATCGCGCTCGTCCTCGGGCTCGCGGCCGCCACCATGGGCAAAACCGTGGACGCCGTGGTGACCTGGCTGGTGGATGTGGCCATGGCCACCCCGCATCTGGTGCTGCTGATCCTCATCTCCTTCGCCTGCGGCGGCGGAGCAAATGGCGTCGTCATCGCCGTGGCCGCCTCGCACTGGCCCTCGCTCACCCGCGTCATCCGCGCGGAGGTCATGCAGCTGCAATCCTCGGAATACGTCCAGCTCTCCCGGCAGTTGGGCAAGGGTCGCCTGTTCATCGCCCGGCGGCACATGCTGCCCCACGTCATCCCCCAGTTCATGGTCGGGCTGCTGCTGCTCTTTCCCCACGCCATCCTGCACGCGGCCGCGCTGACCTTCCTGGGCTTTGGCATGTCGCCGCACACGCCCGCCGTGGGCGTGCTCCTGGCGGAGTCCATGCGCTACCTATCCATGGGTCTGTGGTGGCTGGCCGTGGCCCCGGGCGTGGCCCTGGTGGCGACGGTGAAGGCCTTCGACGTGCTGGGCAACAACGTCCGGGCCCTGCTGGACCCGCGCACCTGCAGGGAGTGATCCGCCAATGCTCGAAATATACAATCTCTGCGTAAGCTTCAGCAGCTACTCGCGCGGCCTGCGGCGGTCCACGGTCCGTGCCATCCGCAGCCTGGACCTCACCGTCGGCCCCGGGGAGATCGTCGCCGTGGTGGGCCAGTCCGGAGCGGGCAAGAGCCTGCTGGCCCACGCCGTGCTGGGCATCCTGCCACGAAACTCCACCGTGAGCGGAGGGATCGTCTTCAAAGGTGCCGAGCTGACCCCGGAGCGGGCCAGGCGGCTGCGCGGCCGGGAAATGGCCCTCGTCCCCCAGTCCGTGGCCTTCCTGAACCCGCTGCTGCACGTGGGCTCGCAGATCGCCAGGGCGGGCACGCTTGGCGGCCTGCCGCCCCGCGAGGCGCGCGCGGCAGCGCGCGCAGCTCTGGAGCGCTACGGCCTGCCAAGACAGGTCTACCGCTGGTTCCCGTTCCAGCTTTCCGGCGGCATGGCCCGGCGGGTGCTCGCCGCAACGGCGACCATCGGCGCGGCGGACCTCCTCCTGGCGGACGAGCCCACCAACGGCCTGGACGCGGCCACCGCCAGGGAAACCCTGCGCCACCTGCGGGAACTGGCCGATTCCGGCAAGGCCGTGGTGCTCATCACCCACGACATCGAGTTGGCCCTGGAGGTGGCGGACAAGGACTCCGTGTTCTGCGGCGGCGTGACCATCGAGGAGGCCAAAGCCGACGACTTCACGCAGGAGGGGCGGCTCCGGCACCCCTATTCGCGGGCGTTGTGGTCGTCCCTGCCTCGCAATCGGTTCACCGGGGCCGTGGGCGAATCCTGGGCCCCCGCGGCTAACGGCGGCTGCCCCCACAGCGGCCAGTGCGAAAGCGCCGGGCAGGACTGCCGGGAGCGCCTCCCGGAGCTGATCCCGCACGGCGCGGGCCGGGTGCGGTGCTGGCATGCTTGAGGGTCGCGGCCTGGGGTTCCGCTACGGCAGGCGGCACGGCTGGCTCTTCCGGGGGCTCGGCCTGCGCTTGGCTCCGGGGGAGCGGGTCGGCCTGCCCGGGCCCAGCGGACGGGGCAAGTCGACCCTGGCCAAGGTGCTGGCCGGGTATCTCGTCCCGCAGGAGGGCGACGTCACCATCGATGGCCAGCCATGGAAGGCGGGCGACTTCAATCCCGTGCAGATTCTTTTCCAGCACCCGGAGCTGGCTGTGAACCCCCGCTGGAAGGTCGGAGACATCCTGGCCGAGGCGGGCCCGCCCCCCTCGGAGCTGCTGCGCAGGCTCCAGGTGGACGGCTCCTGGATGCGGCGCTACCCCCACGAGCTCTCCGGCGGGGAGTTGCAGCGCGTCTGCCTGGCGCGCTCCCTGGACGAGCGCACCCGCTACCTGCTCTGCGACGAGATGACCTCCATGCTTGATGCCCTGACCCAGGCCTCCATCTGGAAGACGGTGCTGGAAATAGCGGACGCCAGAAACATCGGCATGCTCGTCATCAGCCACGACACCGCGCTGCTTGAGCGGGTCTGCGAGCGGACCATGCCCTACTTCGAATCCGCATGAGCCCACCGTACGTCCCTCCCACTCCGGAAAAGACCGCGCCCGCCTGAGGGTGGGTCCCGGCGGGCGCGGTGGCGGGTGAATCGGGGAGGTCCCCCGGAGGGATGCCCCCGGTCCCCGACCCGCCTGATATGGACATCCCGGCACCCGCGCTGCCGGGGACGTCGGAAAACACGATGTCGGCATATTCGGGGTTGCCTCCCTGGACACGAAGCCGCCCCGGCCGCCGATCATTTCCCGCGCACGTTCCCTCGTTGCGCGCCTGCCCTCGTCCGTGCTCCGTGGTGCGCCCAGGCCGGAATCCTGCCCTGCCCGCTCACCCTTCTCCCACCGATAAAACCCGCCCCGCATCCACGTCGGCCCCGGCGGCAATCCCGGCGGCGAACCCGAGAGCTGCGGTGCCTTCAACGGGAACCAGCACCAGCACGGAGGTGCCCTCTCCCCGGACGCTCTGGATGCGGATCCGCCCGCCCAACTGGTCGCAAAACTTCTTGGCCAGCGCCAGCCCCACCCCCATGCCGCCGTGGTGTCTCGTCAGGGATTGATCCACCTGGCGAAACGGCTCGAAGACCCGGGGCAGTTCCTCCTCGGAAATGCCGATGCCCGTATCGCGCACCTCGATCATCAGGTTCTCGCCCCGGTCTCCGTCGAGCCAGCAGCTCACAACCACCGATCCGGCCTTGGTGAATTTGACCGCATTGGAGACCAGGGCGAAGAGGATCTGCCGCAATCGGTATGCGTTGCTGACGACGGTCGCGCCCTGGGCGTAGCGCCGCTCGAAGGAGTAGGCCAGGCCCTTGGCCTGGGCGTCGGGACGAAACATCTGGAACACGTCGTGGACCAGCTGGTCCAGAGGAAAAAGCTCCAGGGCAAGTTCGGCCTCCTTGGCGCTGGCGAGGTCGAGGATGTCCGTGAGCACGCGCACCAGGCCGAAGCCCGAGCGCTCGGCGATGTCCGTGCACTCGATGAGCTCCGGGTCCGTCAGCCCCCCGCGGATAATCTGCAGCATGCCGAGCACGCCGTTGAGCGGGGTCCGCAGCTCGTGGCTCATCATGGAAAGAAACTCCGACGTTGCCCGCGAGGTTTCTTCCGCTTCGAGGCGTCTGTCCATGAGCCATGCTTCACGGTTTTTCCTTTCCGTGATGTCGAACTGCACGGAGACGAACGCCACGGGCTTGCCATCGCCGCCAAGCACGGGCACGACCTCGGCGTCCACCCACAGCGGGCGGCCGTCCTTGCGCGCAAACTGAACATCGCCTCGCCATTTTTTGCCGAGAAGGAGCCTACCCCACATCCGGGAGGGGGCCTCCCCATCCAGTTTTCCGGTGCGGAGAAGGGCACGCCCGTTGCGGCGCGCCTCTTCGGCGCTGTAGCCGGTGATCCTGCTGAATGCGTCGTTCACGAACTCGACCCGCGCCTCGGCATCCGTCACGATGACGATGGCGGAGCCGCCCAGAAGGGCCCGCTCCAGCAGCCTCGGGATGCGTTCCTCCTTCCAGCGCTCGGTCACATCCCTGACCAGGGTCAGCGTCCCTCCGTGGACATGGGGGGCCGTCCTCGTCTCGCAACGCCGCAGGGTACCGTCGTGTTCGGCCCCACAGACGACTCCGGCCCCGGTGCAGCTCTCCCCCGCCCTCCCCGGGGCGGCCGCCAGGCCCTGCGCCGGAACCGAAACGGCCCACTCCCCGGCACCGAACACCTCGACGACACGTCGCTCTTCATCCTGATGAATTACCGTATCCGGCAGCGAGTCGAGAATCGCCTCCAGCGCTTCGCTCCTGCCAAGCGCCTTCTGCTCCGAGTCCTTCAGGCGCAGCGCCACTTCCCCTGCCGCCAGCAGCCGGACCAGC
>JBFWJM010000031.1:0-18253 GCA_050253205.1 Desulfovibrionaceae bacterium | reverse complement strand
CAGGCGCGAGCGGGGCGCGGGCACGAAGCGTATGAGACAATACGTGAGGGACCGCGCCCCGCGAAGCAACGCCGCAGACGGCCCCTTCGGCAAAGCCCGGCTATTCGGCGAGGGCCACGAGATCGTATTCCTTGGCCTCGTAGACCTCGGCCGGGACGATGGTCCCGGGGGTCAGGGGCCCGCCTTGGGAGCTGAGGTAGACCACACCGTCCACCTCCGGGGCCTGGAACCACGCCCGCCCGGTGTACAGCCCGTCCCACTCCGGGTGCGGGGCCTCCACCAGCACGTCGAGCCGCTCGCCCACGCGCTCTTCCAGCAATTCCAGGCTGATGTCCGCCTGGATGGCCATGAGCCTGTCGCGGCGCTCGCGCTTCACGTCGTCGGGCACCTGGCCGGGCAGTTCCACGGCGGGGGTGCCCTCCTCGGGCTCGAAGGCGAAGACGCCGAGGTTCTGGAAGCGGACCTCGCGCACGAAGTCGCAGAGGGCTTCGAAGTGTGTGTCGGTCTCCCCGGGGTAGCCCACGATGAGGCTCGTGCGCAGGGCGGGCTCGGCGAAGTGGCTGCGCACCCGGTCGATGACGCGGCGCGGGTCGCGTGCAAAGGGGCGGCCCATGGCGCGGAGGATGTCGGGGTGGGCGTGCTGGAGGGGGATGTCGAAATACGGCAGGAGCGGCTCGCCCACCTCGGCCAGGAAGGCGAGCACGTCGTCCGTGAGCCCGGCGGGGTAGAGGTACATGAGCCGCAGCCAGCGCAGGCCGCGAATGGCCGCCAGCGCGTCCACCAGTTCGGGCAACCCCTCGCCGGAGCGCAGGTCCGGGCCCCAGGCGGTGACGTCCTGCCCCACCACCACGAGCTCGGGCACGCCCTCGTCCACCAGGGCCTCGGCTTCGTCGAGCAACTGGGCCAGGGGGGTGCTGCGGTGCGGGCCTCGGATGGAGGGGATGGTACAGAAGGCGCAGTTGTGGGAGCAGCCCTCGCCGATCTTGAGGTAGGCGTGGCCGGGCCCGGTGGAGAGCCTGCGGCCCGGGGCCAGGGCTGGCTCGCGTCCGAGGGCCACGGCCACCATCTCGGGCCAGGCGTCGAGGCGCCGGGTATCGAGCCAGAGGTCCACCTCGGGCATTTCCTGCGCGAGCTCCGTGCCGTAGCGGCTCACGAGGCAGCCCGTCACGGCCACCACGGGGCGCGGGGAGGCGTCCTCGATGCGCCCGAGGGCCTCAAAGATCACGGAGAGGGATTCCTCCACCGCCGGGCGGATGAAGCCGCAGGTGTTCACGAGCACCAGCTCGGCCTCCTCCGGGTGCTCCACGGGCAGCGGCGAGCCGCCCAGCGAGCCGAGCATGCGCTCGGTATCCACCCGGTTCTTGGGGCAGCCGAGGCTCACCACCCAGACCCTGACGCCGTCTTCAAGCATGTAGTCCATGCCCGCCCTCTACTCCAAAACCTCACGACTGAAAACACGTTTGCCGCGCCGTGCCCTTGCGGTTTGCGCTCCATGGGGTATACTCGGGGCCGTTCAACCTGTGAGAGGGCCGCAGATGCACGAGAACAACACCAGGGAGACCAGATACCTCCTGGGCGTGGTGGGCGACGACGCCTCCCTGCGCGGGTTCTGGTCCGTCCTGAACGAGCACCTCGGCGGCAGGGGCATGCGGGACTCGCGCTTCGTGGCGGCGGCCCTGCCCGAGGCCGCCGAGGGAGCCACGCGCATGGACCTCGGGCTCGGGGTGCCCGTGTACGTGGGTTTCCGGGAGATGCTCTACCTGCACCCGGAGATCAACCTGGTCATCGAGACCACGGGGGACCCGGCCCTGCTGCGCACCCTGCGCAAGACCCTGCCCGAGCGCGTGACCCTGGTGGAGCGCGCGGCGGCCAGCTTCTTCGTGCGCCTGTTCACCGGGGAGGAGCGCTGCCTGGCCTGCAAGGTGGACCAGCAGCAGACAGAGGCCCTGATGAACGCGGTGGTGGACCAGCTCGGGGCGGACATCCTCTACCTCGACGCCGACGGGGTGGTGCTCCACGCGAACCAGACCTTCTGCGATGCGGAGGGGCTGAGCAAGCGGGAGGCCGTGGGCCGGAACCACGCGGAGCTGCTGCCCTGCCTCACGCGGCCCTGGGAGGGCGCGGACGGCGAGCGGGACGGGGCGCACGACAAGGCGCACGACAAGGCGCATGACAAGGTGCACGCCCAGGCGCACGACCAGGCGCACGACCAGGTGCCCCCGGGGGAGACGCCCTTCCAGCGGGCCCTGCGCCTGGGCGCAGCCGTGGAGACCCTGAGCACCCAGGTGGACGCGCAGGGCCGCATGCGCCACTTCCGCCTCTACTTCTACCCTGTGGCGCGCGGGCCGGAGCTGGCGCGCGTGGTGCTCATCCGCAGGGACATCACCCGGCGCACCGAGCTGGAGCAGCGGCTCACCCACTCCCAGAAGATGGCCTCCATCGGCGAGCTCTCCACCTACATCGCCCACGAGATACGCAACCCGGTGTTCGCCATAGCGGGCTTCGCCAACGCCCTGCTGCGCGACGAGGCCATCGGCGACTCCTCCCGGGAGAAGCTGCACATCATCCTGGAGGAATCGCGGCGGCTGGACGAAATCCTCAAGGCCATCATCAACTTCGCCCGCCCCGTGGACCCGGGGGGCAGTTCCTGCGACGCCGCCGCCGTGGCCCGCGAGGCGCTCTACGCCGTGCTCTCTGGCAGCGGGCTCGGCCGGGTGGAAACCACCATCAACCTGGCCCCTGGCCTGCCGCGCACGGCCATCGACCCGGACCTGCTCAAGCAGTGCCTCATCAACCTCATCGTCAACTCCCGCGAGGCCATGCCCGAGGGCGGCAAGCTGCGCCTGGGCGCGCGCCTGGAGGGCGGCCGCGTGGCCGTGAGCGTCGAGGACACGGGCGCGGGCATCCCCCCCGACATACGCGACAAGATCTTCAGCCCGTTCTTCTCCACCAAGGGCCGCGTGGCCGGGCTCGGCCTGGCCATGGCCCGCAAGATCATGGAGGACATCGGCGGGGAGGTGGAGTTGGCAAGCCACCAGGGCAAGGGCACCAGCGTGACCCTGCTGCTGCCGCCGGTGCTGGCTGTTGCGCAAAGCGCGCCGACAGCGTAGAGAGGCCCCACCGCGAACCAACCCCAGGGAGCCCGCCATGACCGCCGTCGTCCTCGCCACGAGAAACAAGGGAAAAATCCGCGAGATATCCGCCCTGCTCCAGGACTGGGGCATCGAGGTCCGGGGGCTCGACCAGTATCCCGAGATAGGGGAGATTCCCGAAACGGGCGAGACCTTCGAGGAGAACGCGCGCATCAAGGCCGAGGCCGTGAGCCGGGCCACGGGGCTCGTGGCCCTGGCGGACGACTCGGGCCTCGCCGTGGACGCCCTCTCCGGCGCGCCGGGGGTCTACTCCGCACGCTACGCGGGCGAGGAGGCCACGGACGTGGAGAACAACGCCAAGCTGCTGGACGCCCTGGCGGACGTGCCGGACGAAGGGCGCGGCGCGCGGTTCGTCTGCGTGATGGTGGCCATGGCCCCGGACGGCACGAGCATCGAGGCTCGGGGCGAGTGGCCCGGGGTCATCGCCCGGCAGACGCGCGGCCCCGGCGGTTTCGGGTACGACCCGCTCTTCCTCGTGCCCGGCACGGGCAAGACCTCCGCCGAGCTCGCACCCGAAGACAAGAACTCCCGCTCCCACAGGGGAAAGGCGCTGGCCGCCCTGCGCGATATCTGGCAGCCCTTCTGGAAGCAGGTCGGCAACGGCTGATCTTGGCCGCCACTGCCCGCCTCCCGTCATCCGCCCTTCGCCATCCGCCTCTCGCCATACGGGCCGCGCCATATGGGCGGCATATTCCGGGCGGCCAGCTCTCCCTGGCATCCATATTGCTTGACCGTTCGCGGAGCGAATGATCGCGCCAATGGGCCGACGCTTTCGAACATCGAACCGGGAACACGCACATGAACGCCACAAGAACCTACGCCATCATCCTGGCCGCCGGCAGCGGCCAGCGCATGGGCATGTCCACGCCCAAGCAGTTCCTCAAGCTCGCGGGCAAGACCGTGGTGGAGCACACGCTCGACGTGTTCCAGGGCCACCCCGGCATCGACGAGATCTTCGTGGTCACGGGCCGGGACGAGCGGCTCTACCTGGAGGAGCTGCTGCTGCGCGGCAACCACCCCAAGGTCACCCGCGTGCTGAACGGCGGGGCCGACCGCAAGGCCAGCTCCTGGGCCGGGCTCCAGGCCGTGCCGGACGACGCCTACGTGCTCCTGCACGACGCGGTGCGCCCGTTCGTCAGCCGCCGGATCATCGACGAGACCATCGCGGCGCTTGCGCGCCACCCGGCCGTGGACGTGGCCATCCCCGCCACGGACACCATCATCCGCGTGGACGGGCAGGACTTCATCGCCGACATTCCGGACCGCTCCGAGCTGCGCCGGGGGCAAACGCCCCAGGGCTTCCACGCCGGGGTCATCAAGCGGGCCCACCTGCTGGCGGCTAAGGACCCGGACAGCCGCGTCACCGACGACTGCAAGCTCATCCTCGACTACGACCTGGGCGACGTGTTCGTGGTGCGCGGGGAGGAGAAGAACATCAAGATAACCTACCCCGAAGACCTCTTCCTGGCCGACAAGATTTTCCAGATCAACACCGCCGCCGTGGACGAGGGCGTGCCGCTTCGGCGCATCAAGGACAAGGTGGTGGTGGTCTTCGGGGCCACCAAGGGCATCGGCGAGGCGATCATGGAACTCGGCGCGGCGCGCGGCGGGCGCATGCACGGCTTTTCGCGGTCCACGGGCACGGACGTCTCCAGCGCGGACGACGTGGAGCGCGCCCTCGGCGTGGTGGCCGAGAAGGCCGGGCGCATCGACTGCGTGGTCAACACCGCCGGGGTGCTGCGCTCGGGCCGCCTGCAAGACCGCGACCCGGCGGACATCGAGCGCGAAATCGCCGTCAACTACCTCGGCTCCATCAACACCACCCGCGCGGCCCTGCCCTACCTGGAGAAGACGCGCGGCTCCCTGGCGCTGTTCACCTCCAGCTCGTTCACGCGCGGCCGCAGCCTCTATTCCGTCTACTCCTCCACCAAGGCGGCCCTGGTGAACCTGGTGCAGGGCGTGGCCGAGGAGACGGCGCCCACGGGCGTGCGCATCAACGCCATCAACCCCGAGCGCACGGACACGCCCATGCGCAGGGAGAACTTCGGCGTGGAGCCGCCCGAGAGCCTGCTCACCAGCGAGCGCGTGGCCGAGGTCACGCTCAAGACCCTGCTCTCCGCCTTCACGGGCACCGTGGTGGACGTGCGGCGCGGCGCATCCTTCCCGGGCGTCTGACCCTGCAACGACGGCCCAACAAACGATAACGCCGCGAGGACGCCGAGAACCCCATGGACCAGCAGGCCCTGCTCCAGCTCATCACCGCCCAGGCGGGCACCAAGCGCCGAAACGACCGCGTGGTCTGCATCGGCCGAAGCGACGGCCAGTTCACGGGCAACGTCAAGTATCTATTCCTGCATCTGGCCGAGCACGCGCCCGAGCTCGCCCCCACCCTGCTGACCTTCTCGCGCGAGACCCTGGCCGAGCTGGAAGCGGCCGGGCTGCCCGCGCTGTATTTCCCCTCGCCAAAGGGGGCCCGGGCCGCCGCCGAGGCGGGCACCGTGTTCGTGGACGACTTCCACTACAAGATGCACCCCGTGAGCCTGCTGCTGGGCGGGGCGCGCGTGGTCCAGCTCTGGCACGGGGTGGGCTTCAAGAAGATCGGCTTCCTGGAGGCGGAGTCCGGCCTGGACCTTTCGCCCGAGCGCCGCGAGGAGCTGCGCAGGCTCTACTCCGGGTACCACGCGGTGGTCTCCACCTCGCCGTTCTACACCGAGCACCTGTTCCGCACCTCCTTCGGCGCGGAGCACATATGGGAGACGGGCTACCCGAGAAACGACGTGTTTTTCCGCAGGCCCACGCGGGGCGACATGGTCCGCGCCGCGCCGAGGGTCTACGGCGAGGTGAAGCGGCTCGCCAGGACGAGCAAGGTCGTGCTCTACGTGCCCACCTTCCGCGAGCAGGGGGCCAACCCCCTCTCGGACGGGGCCCTGGACCTCCCCCGGCTGGACGCCTTCCTGGGGGCCATCGGCATGGTCCTGGTCATCAAGATGCACACCTTCACGGGCAGGCTGCCCCGCCTGCCGTTCGCCAACATCCTCGCCTTCCCCTCGGACGAGGACGTCTACCCGCTCATGCCGCTGACCCACGCCATGATCACGGACTACTCGTCCATCTACACGGACTACCTGACCATGAACAAGCCCGTGCTCTTCTACGCCTACGACCGCGAGGCCTACCAGGCGCGCCACCGCGAGCTCCAGTTCGACTACGACTGGATCACCCCCGGGCCCAAGCTCGCCACCCAGGACGAGCTGCTCACGGCGCTTCGCCTGCTGGCCAGGGACGGGGATGACGGCTACGCCGGGCAGCGCGCGGAGGTGGGCAGGCTCGCCTTCGCCGAGCACGACGGCGGTGCCTCGGCCCGGGTGCTGGCCCGCCTGCGCCAGGAACTTTCCTCTTGATAATTCCGCTCCCGGCTCCTATGAATCGGGAACTCCAACCTCTCGACACAGGGAGATCCATCCATGTGCGGCATCATCGGCTATTCCGGCCACCGTCCGGCCGTTCCCGTTCTTATTGAAGGCCTTCGCAGGCTCGAATACCGCGGCTACGACTCCGCTGGCGTGGGCTTTCTCATGGCCGGGAAGACCTCGGTCATCCGCGCGCCCGGCAAGCTCTCCGAGCTGGAAAAGAAGCTCACGGACCAGAACGTGCTCTCCGCGCTCTTCGGCATCGGCCACACCCGCTGGGCCACGCACGGCGAGCCCAACGAGACCAACGCCCACCCGCTCACCGACAACTCCGGCAAGCTCGTCATGATCCACAACGGGATCATCGAGAACTACCAGGAAATCCGCACCGAACTCACCGCCAAGGGCTACACCTTCTCCTCCCAGACGGACACCGAGTGCCTGCTGAACCTCATCTCGGAGTATGTGCGCCAGGAGAACGGCGACACCCTGAAGGCCCTCTCCCGGGCGCTGGGCCGCGTGGAGGGCGCGTATTCCATCGTCCTGCTGAACCAGGACGAGCCCGGCACGCTCTACGCCGCGCGCGTCTCCTCGCCGCTGCTGCTGGGCGTGGGCACCGGGGAGAACTTCGTGGCCTCGGACATCCCCGCCTTCCTGCCCTACACCCGCGACGTGGTCTTCCTGGAGGACGGCGAGCTGGTGAAGCTCACGGAGCACTCCTGGGAGGTCATGCGGGCCGACACGCTCGCCCCCGTGGAAAAGAAGGTGGACACCATCACCTGGGACGTGCAGGCCGCGCAGAAGGGCGGCCACAAGCATTTCATGATCAAGGAGATCTTCGAGCAGCCCAAGGTCATCACCGACTGCCTCTGCGGCAGGCTGGAGACCGGGGCGGACTCCGCCTGCTCCATCAAGGACGAGACCCCCGCCGGGGAGGTCCGCCTGCCGGAGCTGGACGGCCTGGGCGGCCCCCCGAGCCACATCTACATCGTGGCCTGCGGCACCTCCTACCACGCCGGGCTCTGGGGCAAGTACCTCCTGGAGCAGTGGACGGGCATCCCCGTGCAGGTGGAGGTGGCCTCCGAGTTCCGCTACCGCAATCCCATCATCGACGGCGACACCCTCGTCATCGCCATCAGCCAGTCCGGCGAGACCATGGACACCATGGCGGGCATCCGCCTGGCCAGGGAGCGCGGGCTCAAGGTGCTCGGCCTGTGCAACGTGGTGGGCTCCTCCGTTGCGCGCGAGGCAGACTACGTCATGTACACCCAGGCCGGGCCGGAGATTTCCGTGGCCTCCACCAAGGCCATGTGCTCCCAGCTCGCGGCCCTGCTGCTGCTGACCCTTTACTGGGGCGGGAAGAAGGGCACCCTCGACGCCGAAACCCGGCGGCGCACGGTGCTGGGGCTGAAAAACCTGGCCCACGACCTGGAGGCCGCCCTGCCCGACATGCGCGACAGGGCCCGCGACCTCGCCCGCAAGTACGCGGAGGCCAGGAGCTTCCTCTACCTGGGCCGGGGCGCGCACTTCCCCATGGCCCTGGAGGGTGCGCTCAAGCTCAAGGAAATCTCCTACATCCACGCCGAGGGCTACGCCGCCGGAGAGATGAAGCACGGCCCCATCGCGCTCATCGACCCCAAGTTCCCGACCTTTGCCCTGGCGCTGGACGACGAGCTCTTCCCCAAGGTCAAGTCGAACCTCGTGGAGGTCCAGGCGCGCAGCGGGCCCATCCTGGCGCTGACCAACGCGGGGCTTGACCTCGACGCGGACGACACCTGGATCATCCCCAGGGCGTATGGCCCGCTGGCGGCGTTCATGGCCCTGCCCGCGCTCCAGCTCTTCGCCTACGAGATGGCCGACTACCTCGGCAAGGACGTGGACCAGCCGCGCAACCTGGCCAAAAGCGTCACCGTGGAGTAGACGCCAACCTCGACATGGAGAGCAATTGTCGGAGGAAAATAAAGTCGTATACTGAGAAATAAAGTTGTATACTCAAAGCCGTTCCTCAACCTCAATGACTGGGTGAAAAGGAGCGGCTTTTTCATGAGCGCCAAAAAACGGAAGCATTCAGAGCTGACGTTCGCGAACTGGATCAAGGAAGGACGTGGCTCTGACTATGATCCAAACTTGCTTCTCAGCCAATCGCCAAACACGGGGTCAACAAGTTTCCACCCCTGCCCTTCGGCGTTTTCTATAAGATCCTGGTTCTTAAGGTGCTTTATGGCCTTTTGAGCACCGCCTGTGCTCACCCGGCGCGCCCCGGTGAACGCCTTCGAGGTGGTTTGGGCTCCAGGCTCATGGGCCAGGCCCACGAGAACCGAGAGCTGAACCGATGTGAGTCCTTCCAGGGTGGCCTGGAAGGCATAGCGTTCATCTTCCAACAGTCGCTCGTACCCCTGGTCTACGCTCTCCTCGGCCAAGGCGTCTCCATTTCCAAACAGCAGATGGGCCAGCTTTTGGGCATAGTATGGGAATTGCCCTGTCCTCTGAGAGATACTGGCCGCCGCCTCGGTCGATATTCGACCACCAGCCCCTTCGTAGAGATTAACGATGTAACTGACCAAAGCCTCGTGCGGAAGGGGCGGGAGATCCATGGTCATTGAACTACGAAAAAACGGCCTCTTTGGATCGGAGAACATGGCGCGAAGGACGCTCCTCCGGCTGCCCGAAAACAGATAGCTTCCGGGTTGAGATTGAATGTTCGTCCTGAGGATTGCTTCGGTTTTGCCATCGTCGAGATCAACGATATCCTGGAACTCGTCCATGGCCATGTGCACGCCGTTTGTTTCTAAGCTCATAAGCTCTCCAAGCTCGCGCATGGAGGCTTCTAAAAGCTCATACCCGGAGAGGCCGGATACGGGGCGGACATCGACCTGGATGCTGCCGTCTGGAGTCGGGGCGAATGTCGGCCTAAAGGATGAAAAGACCTTAAGGGCGGCACGCCGGCCTTTCTCCAAGAGTGAACTCCGAGCATGGATACCTTCGTAGACGGCCTTGGCTAGACGACCTGCCAGATCCTCCACGGACATAACCTTGAAGCAGTCCACAAAAACCGTGGTCATGCCTTCCTTTCTGAGTTCGTCCTGAAACCGCCAGATGAGTGAGGTCTTCCCGAGTCGGCGTGGCGAAAACAGAGTGCAGTTGACCCCGTCGCGTGCGTACCCGGCCAAGTCCAGCATTTCCTGCTCACGATCACAAAAAGGATCATGTGGTCGCAATGTATTAATTCGAAAAGGATTTCTTTGAATCATCCAACCTCTCTCCATGACGTTCGCACAAGATTATTCTGTAAGAATAATTCTATCAGAATAACGAGAGTGGTCAAGAGGGTCCGATGCCTGGCTGAGACGCCCTGCGCTACCGCTGAAACATCCCATGTTTTCACGCTTTCCTCTGGTAGCAGTAGAAGAAGAGTTGCCTCTCCTCGTCAAGCCGACACAGAATTCTGGCCTTCCCTCGCTTGATTTTGGTCCAGAGCACGTTTTCGACCACCACCGAATCCAGGATCCCTCCTTAGCTCGAAAACGTCTCCTCCTTCGGCTCTTATATGTCCACTTGGCTATTAGTCTAGTTTTACGAACCCACTACTGTTGTTCATTGGATGACCATTGGAGGGCCAAACCATGCGGGTTTCGCAGGGAAACTCCTTTTTGGGGTCGTAGCTCCACTAGTAGAGAGCACGCCTTACTCCTGATAACCGGTGAGTGGTTCCATTTGTCCGATGGCTGAGCATACAACTTTATTTTTCAAAATTGACAAAACCTGACATATCGACCCCCCTCAAGTATACAACTTTACTGAAATAGACCCCAACCTGCGAACTTGATTTCAGTGGGTTAAGAAATTATTAGTACACAACTTAATTTTTCCACGACAGCAATGGAAGGGCCCGCGAAAGCGGGCCTTCTTCATGATCGGAGAAACGGCCTGCGCGTTCAGGCAGCCCGCGCGTGATCCGGTTTTCCGAGCCCACCCCCCGCAGGATTGAGAAGCGGGCCCATTGCCCTGGACCATGGCAACTGTTTCGTATTAGTAAGGAGATGCCTGTCATCACGATGGATTCGAACCCCTCGGCAACGAACCAAGGAGCACTGGAGATGCGCATGAAAAAAGGACTGCTGTTTTTGTTTGTTTTCGCGCTGTGCTCGGGCCTTGCCGGGGCCGCCGGAGTCGCGCATGCCGACGATAACAAACCCGTGGTGGTGGCCTCCACCACGCAGATTGCGGACTTCGCGCGCCACGTGGTGGGCGATAGCTGCGTGGTTCGATCCATCCTCGCCCCGGGGGCAGACCCGCACACCTACTCCCCCACTCCCGACGACATCCGGATCGTGCTCGGCGCGGACCTGACGCTGGAAAACGGTCTGCACCTCGAAGGCAAGAACTGGATGGCCACACTGGCCAAGGACGCTGGCAAGCCCATCGTGACCTGCACCGAGGGCATCAGGCCGCTGGAGATCCCGGCCGAGGGGCAATCGGTGCACGATCCGCACGCCTGGTTCTCCCCTGCCAACGCCGCAGTATACGTGAACAACATCACCCGGGCCGTCGGCAACCTGCTGCCCGACCACAAGGCCGCCTTTCAGGCTCGCGCCAAGCTCTACCTGCAGCAGTTGCGCGTGCTGGACGCCTGGATTCGGGAGCAGGTGGCGACCATTCCCCCGCACCGGCGCATCCTCGTCACCACGCACGACGCCTTCAACTACTTCTGCCGCGAGTTCAGGTTCAACGAAGGCAACGGCTACCTGAGCATCGCCCCGGTGGGCTGGTCCACGGGCAGCGAGGTCGGCGCGGGCATGACCCCGGAACGCCGCAAGCAGGTCATCGAATCCATCAAGGGCTCGGGGGCCCCCGCCATCTTCGTGGAGACCACCATCAGCCCCAAGCTCATCCGCGAGATCGCACGCGACACCGGAGTGGCCGTCGGCGGCGAGCTCTACTCGGACTCCATGGGCGAAGCGGGCACGGCGGGCGAGACATACATCGGCATGATGCGCGAAAACGTCCTGCTCATCGTCGCGGCCCTCGGGGGGAAATAGCGTGAACCGATTTGTGCTGGTGGCGGTTGTCTGGCTGCTCTGCGTGGGCAGCGTGTGGGGCTACATGCACCTGCGGGACGAGGCGCACCCCTCTGCCACGGCGAGGAAGGTCTACGTCCTGCAACAGGCTCCGGATCGCTACGACCTGGAGGTGACCCTCACCTTCAGCACCCAGCCCGACCCCTTCGCCCTGGAAGGCGACGAAACCCGGGCGGGTACGGTGCTCCTGAACGGCACGCCCGTGGCGGACCTGACCAACGACATTCTTCCCGGCGTTCCCTGGGTGCAACGGGACATCGCCGGCGTGGCGGCAGGAGCCAACGAACTGCTGCTGACCGCCACCCCGCCCCTGGCGGACTCGGCCCGCAGCCATGCCGTGCGCGTCCGGCTCCTGCGCAGCGGCCAGGCCTTCGCGGAGAAAACCTTCTGGAGCGCAGGCGGGGCGGCCATCGTGGGCACGCTGCATTTCGACGCCTCCAGCGAGGAGGAAACACATCCCCATGAATAGCAAAGCGGTCATCGAGGTCCGCCACCTGACTGTCAGCTACGGGCCGAAGCCAGCCCTGCTCGACATGACCCTGTCCATCGACAGCGGCCTGCTGGTCGGCGTCATCGGCCCCAACGGAGCGGGCAAATCGACCTTCATCAAGGCGATCCTCGGCTTTGTGCATCGCGATGTGGGCGAGGTGCTGATCGATGGCGTGGTGGCGGAAAAGGCCAAGGGCCGCGTGGCCTACGTACCCCAACGCGGCGCCGTGGACTGGGACTTTCCCATCACCGTGGGCGAGGTGGCCATGATGGGGCGCTATAACCAGATACCCTGGTATCGGTCTCCGGGACCGAAGGACCGCGCGGCAGTGAACGGCGCGCTCGAAATGGTGCGCATGGCCGACTTCCACGACCGCCAGATCGGCCAGCTCTCCGGAGGGCAGCAGCAGCGGGTGTTCATGGCCCGGGCCCTGGCCCAGGGCTCGGACATTCTCCTGCTCGACGAGCCCTTTGCCGGGGTGGACGCGGCAACGGAACGGGCCATCCTCGACGTGCTCGAACGCGCCAAGGAGGCCGGGAAGACCCTGGTGGTCGTGCACCATGACCTGACCACGGCGGCGGAATACTTCGATCGGCTGGCGCTCATCAAGCAGCGCCTCTTCGCCTATGGCACGCCCGAAATGGTCCTGCGCGAGGACCTCTTGAGCGAAGTGTACGAGGGCAAGCTTCGCGTTTTCTCGGACGTGCTGCGCAAGCAGGAAACGGAGGCGCTGTCATGAGCTGGCTGCTTGATGCTTTCGCCGCGCCGCTGGCAGAAACCTATTTCCAGAAATCCATGCTCGGCGCGAACATCGTGGCCATCGTGGCCAGCGTGGTGGGCTGCCTCGTGGTCTTGCGGCGCATGGCCTTTCTGGGAGACGCGCTGTCCCACGCCATGATCGCGGGCGTGGCCGGCGGCTATCTCGTCATGAAGATGCTCTTCGGCCTGGAGGCCAACGCGCCGGGCATGCTGCTCGGCTCGCTCATCGCCGCCATCGTCACGGTGGGGCTCATCGGCTTCGTCTCCCGCGTCTCGCGCGTCAAGGAAGACGCCGCCATCGGCATCATGTACACGGGCATCTTCGCCCTGGGCGTGGTCTGCGTCTCCATCTTCCGCCACTACATCCACATCGATCTCATGCACTTCATCATGGGCGACGTGCTCGGCATCTCCGATGCGGACCTGTGGGTCAGCGCCCTGGTGGCGGCCACGGTGCTGACGATCATCATCCTGTTCTTCCGCCACCTCCAGATAGCGGCCTTCGACCCCGTCATGGCCGCCTCCATCGGCCTGCCCATCGTGCTCCTGGACTATGTGCTCACCACCTGCGTCTCCATGGTGGTGGTCAGCGCGGTGAGCATGGTCGGCGTGATCCTGGTCGTGGGCCTGTTGATCACCCCCGCAGCCACGGCCTACCTGCTCTCGGACAGGCTGGCCCGGATGATGGTGCTGGCTGCGCTTTTCGGCGTGACGAGCGTGGTCGGCGGGCTGTACCTCTGCGTCTGGCTCGATACGGCGGGCGGAGGGGCCATCATGGTCTTTTCCACCCTGCAGTTCCTGGTGGTCCTGGCCCTGGCCCCGCGCTACGGGCTCATCGCGCGGTGGCTCCGGCAGCGTCGGGCCGTTCCGCAGCAGCAGCTCGAAGACATCCTCGGCATCGTCATCCGGTTCGCCGGAAAGCCCGTGGACATGGAGTCCATACGCGGCCTGCTGGAAGACACGTCCAAGCTGAAGGCCTCGCTGCAGGGCATGGTGCGCGACGGCCTGCTCGAAAATCAGGACGGGCTGTACATGCTCACCCGAAAGGGCGCGGAAGAGGCGAACCGCATCCTGCGCGCGCACCGTCTCTGGGAAACCTACCTCGACCACATCGGCACGCCGGAAGGTGAAATCCACGAACGCGCCCACATCCTGGAGCACATCAGCGACCAGCGGAGTCTCCATTATCTCGACTGCCTGCTCGGCAATCCGAAACACGACCCGCACGGCAAGGAAATACCGCTTGGCACGAGCCCGGACTGCCAGGAGATCCTGCCGGAGTAAAGCCCCCCGGCACGACAGACAAAGGCTCTGGCTCCGTTGTTTGCTAAAGCCCCAACGGATGGAGGCGGCAAACGAACTCCCCGGTGTGACAGGGGCGAGTGACAGGGGCGAGGGGTGCGGTTTCACCTTCAAGGCACCAGAGGCATGCCCTTGCCCACGCAACGCGGCGTCCATCCCCGGGGGGTACCTGCAACGCGGGCATGACCAGCAGGCAGGGCGACGACACCGTATTCCCCTGTCTGGTTGTCTTTCCCTCCGTCGGCCCCACGCATTCGCGCGGCACGTCCCCAGTGCCCCCCCACCATCGGCGCCGGAAACAATCCCCGCCACTTCGCCCATGCCGACCATGCAAGCTGGTTGTTGCAGGTCACGTTGCGCAGAAAAACACGGCGCCGTGCAGGGTGATCCGTGTCCGCTCGCGACGGGGCCTTGAGAGGGTCGGCGAAAAGAAAGTCCACCGACAAGGGTCGAAAAAGGACTTGCAGCGGTCGCGAATAGGCTATATCAAAACATCTCGATATAATGATTTGGCAAGAAACGGAAAGCGGTGAAAATCCGCTGCGGACGCGCCGCTGTAACCGGCAAAGCCCGTTGATGACCACCGGATTCGGGAAGGGATTCAACCTCATGGGGCCGGAAGCCAGAAGACGTCTTGCCGGAGCGCGAACAGCCTCGCGAGCGGGCTTATGTTGCAGAGCAAAGCGGATGACGTCACGTCGTTTCCGGCTCATCGCCCGTGGCCTCCGGGGTGCGCTCCTTGTCGTACACTCTAACCTATGGAGTAGACATGCACGCGCACGTCTTGGGTTTTCCCCGCATGGGGGCAAACCGGGAATTGAAATGGGCCCTGGAGAAATTCTGGCGTGGCGAAATCGCGGAGGGCGAGCTTGGCGCCACCGCAGAGGCTCTCCGGGAACGCCACTGGGCCATCCAGGCCGAAGCCGGGCTCGACCTTGTCCCGGTGGGTGATTTTTCCCTCTACGACCACGTCCTCGACACCGTGGCCATGCTGGGTGCGGTCCCGCCCCGCTTCGGCTGGGCAGGAGGCGGGGTCGGCCTGAGCACGTATTTCCACATGGCCAGGGGCAATGCCGAAAAGGGCATCCCGGCCATGGAAATGACCAAGTGGTTCGACACCAACTACCATTACATCGTCCCGGAACTCGCCCCGGACACGACCTTCGCCAAAACCGGTTCTGCACTGGCCGATGCCGTGAAGGCGGCCCGCAAGCAGGGCCATTCCCCCAAGCCGATCCTTCTCGGCCCCCTCACCTTCCTCATGCTCGCCAAGGAGACCGAAGGCTGCGACCGCTGGGCGCACCTCAAGGCCCTGATCGACGTCTATTGCGAGATCATCGCCGAACTCGACGGGACGTGCGCCTGGATTCAGCTGGACGAGCCGATCCTTTGCACCGACCTCCCGGCAGAGGCGAAGCAGGCCCTTGGACAGGCCTACGCCCGCATCAAGGCGGCCGCCGCCAGCTCCCGCCTGCTCCTGGCCACCTACTTCGGCCCCCTGGGCGACAACCTCGACCTGGCCCTTGCCCTGCCGGTGGACGGGCTGCACGTGGATCTGGTTCGGGGTCCCGACCAACTCGGCGACATCCTGAACAGGTTGCCGTCCCATATGACCCTCTCCCTTGGCCTGGTGGATGGGCGAAACGTCTGGAAAACCGATCTGGAGAGCGCCCTGCGGACGGTGAGCTCGGCCTGCCAGCGAACAAAACCGGCCCGGGTCATGATCGGTTCGAGCTGCTCCCTGCTCCATTCCCCCATGGACGTGGCGGGCGAAACCGCGCTTGCCCCGGAACTGGGGGAGTGGATGGCCTTCGCAGTGCAGAAGTGCGAGGAAATCGCGGCCCTGAAGCAGGCCGCCACAGGCGGCGGCAAGCCGGACCTCTTGCAGGAGAACAAGACCGCACTGCTGGCCCGTGAAGCACACCCCGGCGTGGTCAACGCCCCGATCCGCGAGCGGGCTGCCGCGCTCACCCCGGAGATGTTCGACCGCGCCGCGCCCTTTGCCGAACGCTCCCTTGTGCAGCGGGAACGACTCGACCTCCCCCTGTTTCCGACCACGACCATCGGGTCCTACCCCCAGACCGCCGAGATCAGGAAGCAGCGACTGCAGTTCAAGAAGGGCGAGATGACCGAGGCGTACTACGTGGAAGCCATGCGGGAGCACATCGGCGAAGTGGTCGCCCGGCAGGAGGAGCTGGGGCTGGACGTGCTGGTGCACGGCGAGCCGGAGCGCAACGACATGGTCGAATACTTCGGCCAGCAGCTCAACGGCTTCTGCTTCACGCAGAACGGCTGGGTCCAGAGCTACGGCAGTCGGTGCGTGAAGCCGCCGATCATCTACGGCGACGTTTCCCGCCCCGAGAAGATGACCGTGGATTGGGCCCTGTATGCCCAGTCCCTCACGGACAAGCCCATGAAGGGCATGCTCACCGGGCCGGTGACGATCCTCTGCTGGAGTTTTGTGCGAAACGACATGGGCCGCGACGAGGTCTGCCGCCAGATCGCCCTGGCCATGCGCGACGAGGTCCTGGACCTGGAGGCGGCGGGCATCGGCGTCATCCAGATCGACGAGGCGGCCCTGCGCGAAGGCATGCCCATCCGCAAGGCGGATCAGGCGGCGTACCTGCGCTGGGCGGTGGACTGCTTCCGGCTGACCGCCGCCGGGGTTCGCAACGAGACCCAGATCCACTCCCACATGTGCTACAGCGAATTCAACGCCATCATGGCGGCCATCGCCGAGATGGACGCGGACGTCATCAGCATCGAGGCCAGCCGAAGCAACATGGAACTGCTCGACGCCTTCAACCAGTACGACTACCCGGCCGAGATCGGCCCCGGCGTCTACGACATCCACAGCCCGCGCGTGCCGGACGAGGAGGAGATCTGCTCCCTCCTGAAAAAGGCGCTCGCGGTCATCCCCGCCGAACGGCTCTGGGTCAACCCCGATTGCGGCCTCAAGACCCGCGCCTGGCCCGAGACCCTCGCCTCCCTCGCCAACATGGTCCGGGCGGCCCGGAGGCTGCGCCGGGAATACGCCTGACCCGAATACACCATGCGGGGCGGACTTCACGGTCCGCCCCTTCGCAAAGGATAGCCAAGGAAGATCTTCGAGCGCATGCGCGTCGGGGGCCGCTTTCTTTGCCTGGTGTTCTTTCCGCCCAGGGAACGGGAGCAGTGGCCCCGCTTCTTCGAGCAGGTGGATCGGCTGGCCGGACTCGACCCGCTCTTCGTTTCCGTCACCTACGGGGCGGGCGGCACGTTCCAGGACAACACCCTGGAGATAGCCGCCGAAGTGCACCGCCGCTTCGGCCTCGCGACCATGGCGCACCTGACCTGCGTCGGAGCGGAGAGGCAAGGCATCACCGATTACCTGAACCGCCTGCAAGCCGCGGGCATAGACAACATCCTGGCCCTGCGCGGCGACATGCCGGAGCGTGGCCCGGCGGACGCTTGGAAGGACTTTCACTACGCCTCGGACCTGGTCGAGTTCATTCGAGCGGGATGGCCCGGGATGGGAGTGGCCACGGCCTGCTATCCGGACGCCCACCCGGAGTCCCTATCCATCGACGACGACCTCCGCTGGACCTGCCACAAGTTCAACGCGGGGTGCGATTTCGCCGTGACGCAACTCTTCTTCGACGTGCGCCGCTATAGGGACTTGGTCCGCAGGCTGCAATCCAGAGGCATTCACGAGCCGATCATTCCCGGGGTGCTGCCGGTGCTTTCCATGCAGTCCCTGAACCGGATACTGGCAATGTGCGGGGCCAACATCCCGCTGAAGCTCTACCTCGAACTGCAACGGGCCAACGACGAAGGCGGCAACGAGGCCGTGCGGCGCAAAGGCATCGAGATCGCCCGGCGGCAGGTCCGCGAACTGCTGACCCTCGGCGTGCCCGGGATCCATCTGTATACGCTGAACAATGCCGACGTCTGCCAGGACATCCTGGAGGACCTGCCGGAGCTGGACGGGTGAATCCTTGCCCGTCTTTCCATTTCGGTCTTGCGGTTCGCCACCGCTTTGGCTAGTCTCAAAAAGTTCTAGATGTCCTTCAGGTGGCCGCA
>JBFWJM010000030.1:0-18840 GCA_050253205.1 Desulfovibrionaceae bacterium | reverse complement strand
GCAGGTCGCCCAGCCGTTTCCTGTTGCGCTTCACCCGGCCTCCCGCCTACTCGCCCATGGGGGCGGCCAGGTCCGCGCGCAGCACGTCCCAGGCGAGTTCATTCATCTGCGCGAGGCAGGCTCCCTCGGCCGGGGAATCCATGGCCGCAGCGGTCTTTTGCAGGGAAAGGGGCAGCTTCTCCCGTTCGGCCTCGGCCAGGGCCCGCCCGGCAAAGGGCCGCTCCAGCACCACGGCGAAGGCCAGCGGCCCCTCGGCGGTGACGTAGGGCAGGATGCGCGCGGGAAGGCCGAAGTGCCCGGCGGCGCGCATGCGGCCGTAGGCCAGGGCGAGGTCGCGCTCCACGGCGAGCCGCAGCCAGACGAGCCCGCCGCGCACGGCGGCCCCGGCCCCTTCAGCGGACGGGCGGATGACCGGGAAGTTCACCAGGTCGCCCACTTCCAGGGCGTTGATGTTCCCGAGGGCGGGATTGGCGGCCAGGACCCGGGCGGCGTTGTCGCGGTCGTACGCGCCATAGACCTTGCGGACCATGGAGGAGAAGGTGTCGTCCGGCATCACCGGGACGGCTCCGAGCAGCGCGGGGAGCTTCGTCCCGTCTGCCGATGCGGCGGGCTCCAGCCCGGCGGGCAGGGCAGGCACGGCGAACGCCCCGGCCAGGGCCGCGTCTTCGGCGGGATCGGGCGCGAGGCCGGGCGTCCAGGAAGCGGGTCTATTGGAGGCTGGCGACTTGGGTGCGGGCGTTACCTGGGTGGACGCAGGCGCCTCGGGCAGCCGGGCCTCCGCCGGGGCCATGGCAGCGGCGGCCACAGGCTCCAGCTCCGCGTCCAGCGGCTCCACGTCCGGATCGAGCCCCGGGGCGTCCTCCCCGGCCAGCGCGGCTGCCTCGTCAAAGGCCATGCGCTCGGCCATGTGGTAGTCCGCCACCAGTGCGGGGTTGCCCGCGTAGTCCGAAACCGCGACAGGGGCAATTCCGGGGTCAGTTCCGGGGTGCTCAACGGCCTTTGCCGGGGAAGCGTCCATTGCCGAGTAGCGGTCCGCAACGCCGGAAACGTGCTCCACCGTGGAGGCCACGGCCGATTCGATGCCCCCTGCGAGCCGACGCACCTCGGGCACGGCGCGCACGGCCCATAGTCCGGCCACCACAACGCAGGCGGCCACGGCCCCCGCCAGGGCAATCGGGAAGCGCGCGGCGCGGTCCGTCTCCTCCAGCACCACGGTGCGCGCCAGGCTCCAACTCACCCGGCGGCGCTTCTGGATGAGCAGGGCGAGCATGGCCTTGTGGCACAGGCGCACGAGCTTGCGCGGGTAGCCCCCGGCGGCCTTGTGCAATACGCGCACGCCAGCCGGAGTGAACAGGCGCGGCACGCCCCGGTGCTCGTCCGAGGCCATCTCCAGGCGGTAGTCGATCATGGCCCGGGCCTCGCGCAGGGAGAGCGGCTTCAGCCGCACGAAGGTGTTCACGCGGTCCATGAAGTTCTCCATGGAGCGGATCACGGGCTCGATCTCGGGCTGGGCGAAGAGCAGTATCTGGAGCAGCTTGCGGTTGTTCGTCTCGTAGTTCAGCAGCTCGCGGAGCACCTCCAGGCACTCCGGGGTCATCTTCTGGGCCTCGTCCACCACGAGCACGGAGAGCAGGTTCTCCTCCACGCCGCGCCGGAACAGCTCGCGCTTGAGCTGCTCCTTCAGCGAATAGGCGTTCAGCCGGCGGTCTGGCAGCGTGCCGAGCACCTGGGAGCAGAGCATGCGCAAAAACGCATGGGCCGACTTGAAGTACGGGTCGAGCACGAGGTGCAGGCGCACGCTCCTGTCCGCGCCCATGTCCTTGATCAGCCTGCGGATGAGCGTGGTCTTCCCGGTGCCCACGGGGCCGACCACCACATTGAGCCCTCGCCGCAGCCGCACGGCGATCTCCATCTGCTGGAGGCAATCGATGTGCTGCCTGGAGTAGAACAGGAAATCCGGGTCCGGGGAGTTGGAAAAAGGCTCCCGCGCCAGTCCGAGCCGCTCGTAGTATTCCATGCCTCACTCTCCTTGGGGGGCGGTTTCATCCTGCCCCGCCTCGGGCCCTGCCTGCTCTCCGGCTTCTTCCGCTTCCTTCTGCCTGCGCTGTTCCTCCAGCTCCTTGGCGATTTCCTCGATGGTCTTCTGCCGCTCGCCCGGCTGCCACTCGGCCAGGACCTCGGGCGTGATGAAGATCATGAACTCGTCCAGGAGGTTGGAGTCCGTCTCCGTGCTGAACAGGCGCTTGATGCCCGGCACGTCCTTGAGGTAGGGCACCCCCGCCGCGGAGGAGGAGGAGCGATGCTTGGAGAGCCCGGAGATGACCACGGTCTCCCCATTACGGGCGATGAGCGTGGTCTCGGTCTGCTTCTTGATGATGTACGGGTTGCCGTCCACGGTGCGGGTGTCGTCCACCTCGTCCTTTTTGATCAGCACCACGAGCTTGAGGTATTCCTCGTCGATGATGTGCGGGGTGATCTCCAGCCGGAGCACCACGTCCTCGAACTCCACGTTGGTGGTGATGGTTCCGCCGGAGTTTTCCGTGGTCTGGTAGGGCACCCGCTCGCCGGATTCGGTATACGCGGGCTGGTTGTCCATGGTGGTGATGGACGGGCTGGAGATGATCCGGAGCTTGTTCTCGTCCTCCAGCATCTGGAGCTGCATCTCCAGGAGGTTCCCGGCCAGGGAGCCGTAGGCGAAGCCGAGGGAGGCCCCGTAGCCGTATTCGGAATAGTTGGTGATGGGGAAGCCGATGCCCACCCCCTGGCCGGAGCTGCCCGTGCCCTGGTCAGAGGTGATGGTCAGGCTTCCGGCGTCGGTGTCCACCGACCCCTGGCCGCCGGGCAGGACATACAGCCGGTCCGAGGTGTCGTCGCTGGCGATCTTGGAGGCCATGGCCCCGCTCCACTGCACGCCCAGCGCCCGGGCGGTGTCGCGCGTGGTTTCCACGATGTGCGCCTTGAGCTTGATCTGGGCACGGGGCTCGTCCAGCTTGGAGACGATGCGCACCAGCCGCTCCAGGTCGGGGCGGATGGCCTGGATGATGAGCGAGTTGGTGTGCTCGTCCACCTGGATGGACCCCAGGGTGCCCCCCTGCTCGTCCTTGGAGAGGAAGTTGGAGAGGCTTTCCTTGAGCAGCGGGGCCTCGGCGAACTTCACCTTGACGATGCTCGTGGACAGCGGCTCCACCTTCTGGATGCTGACCTTCTCGGCCTGCCGCTTCTTGTGCAGGATGTCCATGTCGAGCTCGAACTGCATGTCCTCGGAGGTGAGCACGCGCAGGATGTCGCCCTCCCACTTGTACGAGAGGCGGTTGGCCGCAAGAAGCCCGGTGAACACCTGGTCCCACGGGGTTTCCACGATGTTCACGTTGACCACGCCCGTCACGTGGGGGCTGACCACGATGGACTGCTTGGCCGCGCGGGAGAGTGCCTGGATCACGGCCACGAGGTCCGCGCCGTGCATGCGCAGGGAAATCTTGAACCTGGGCAGCTCGCGCACCACCACGGGCGCGGCCTCCTGCTCGTCGTTGGATTCGATGACCACTTCCTCGATCTGCTGGACTTCAAGCTTTCCGGAGGGGGAGTGCCCCTGGGACTGCTCCGCCATGATCCGCCACGTCTCAAAGGCGTCGTCGTTGAGGTGTTCGTTCTCCTTGGAGGCGCAGCCCGCGAGGAGCGCCAGCGCCAGCGCCGCGAGGGCTGCCAGTCGGATCGCCCGGATCATCAGTTCGCTCTCCTCAGGGTGATCTGCTCCATATCATCCTCGATGATGGGGATCTGACGCTTGACGACCCGCCCCGTGTTCGGATCCGTGCGTTCCAGGGACACGGATTCCCTGGCGATGGACGCCACCCGGAAGGAGCCGTCGGCCAGTTCGTCGCCCGCGGCGTATTCCAGGTTGTTGATGATGGCCATGGCCTGCCGCCCGAAGCGCAGGTAGCCGCTGTAGACGTAATCCGTGTCCACGACCTCGCCCAATCCGTCCGATTCGAAATAAAAGCTTTTGCTCTGGGCGTAGAACGGGCTCTTCTCCCGGCCTTCGGCCAGCAGCTCCAGGGAGCGGGCCGTGGCCGCATCGGGCGAGGAGCCGAGGATCTTGACGCGCAGTTGCGTGACGAACTCGGTGAAGCCCTGGTTCATGGAGGCCACCGTCTCGGCCGCTTTCGGGCTCTCGAAGAAGACCATCCAGCCCGCCACCAGGCAGACCAGCGCGAGCACTCCGAGCAATATCTTTTCACTGCGTTTCATGCGCCCAACCGGCCGGAATCAACCGGCCTTCTCCTGTATGTGCACCCAGAATTCCACCAGGAACTCCAGCGTTCCCGGCACGCTCTGCACCTCCATCCGGCTCACCCCGGAAACCTCGCCCAGGGCTGCCAGTGCCGTGTAGAACCGACGGAAACCATCCTCCCCGCCGCTGACCACCGCCTGCATCTGAAGCCTGCCGCCCCCGCCACGCAAAGAGCCGGGACTGATGACCACGTCCAGCGCGCTCATGCCCGAAGCCTCGGCTGCCTGCTCCACGAGTGACGGCAGGCGGGAGATGTCCCGAATGGGCACCGGGGCCGCATCCGGCACCGGGAAATCCGCCTCCGGGCCCGGCTTGGCCTGATCCTTGACCTCGACATACTCCGGCAGGAATACCTTTTGCCGTTCCAGGCTGACCTTGGTCTCCTCGATGCGCTTCTCGGTCTTGTCGATGTCGGCGTACAGTGGGGCGATGACCAGCGCCCCCACCAGCAAGGCCACCGCGACGGCCACGCCGCCCTTGAAGAACTCGGTCTTGTATTGCTCGAAGACGGTCTTCATGCGCGGCTCCTCACCAGCAGGGCCTCCACCGAGAAATGCAGCACGCGCCCCTCGGGCACGAAGACCTCCGCCTCTCCGGAAACCACGCTCACATCCTTGAACAGCGCCGAGGATTCGAGGTTCGCCAGCAGCCTGGCAAGCAGCGTGTCCTGTTCGCGCTGTTCGCCCATGATGACACCTTCAAGAACCACCTTGCGGTCCCCGGTGCCTGCCTGCTCGGTGGCCTTGGCCTCCTTACCTTCCTCCTTCTTGGAACCAGCCGCACCCAGCGCGCACTCCATGCGCAGCAGCCGCACCCCCTCCGGCATCATCCCCGAAATCTCCGCCAGCACGGCCAGGGGCTCGTAGCGGTCCACCACGCGGCGCACGCGCTCGTGGCGCAGGCTCGTCTTTGCGGCGGCCAGCTCCAGCGTGGACTCGTCGACCACCACCTGCCCCCGCAGTCCGGCTTCGAGCGCCTGGAGCTCGCGCTTGCGGTTTTCGAGCTGCCTGTCACCCCAGAGGAAAGCCCCCGCGAGGACCGCCGCGAGCGCCACCGTGCCCAGGGACACGAGATCCATGACGCGCTTGCGCGAGGCCGCCAGCTCCCGTGCCTTGTAGGTCACGAGGAGGTTGAGCGTGTTCTTGGCCGAGGCCATGGCCACGCCCAGGGTCTCGTTGAGTCCCATACGTTGCACCGGACTGCGGCGGGTAGTTTCCGCACCAACGGCCTGCGCCACGGGGTCGAACTTCTCCGCCTCCAGGCCCAACTGGGAGATGAAATATTCCTCAACCATGGGGTTGGTGAAGACCACGCCGGAGAGGTGCAGGCCGTCGGCACGAGCGCCGAAATTCTGGGTGAAGTAGTCGAGGGTGCGTTCCGTCTGGCGGCTGACCCGCTCCAACGAATGCATCACCGATCGCAAAACCGCCTCACGCGGGGGGCAATCCTCGGCCACGATGGAATCCACATCGCCCGAGAGGGCCTGCTCCACGCACAGTCGAGCATCCTCCGCGCTGAGCAGAACGGCAGCGAAGTCGCCGAAGTCGTCGTCCGAAGGCATGACCAGCTCATCCCCTGAGGCACGGCTGTTCCACGATTCCATCAGGTCCTCGGCAAGGCTGTTGGTGCCGAACTTGATGGTCCTGCTGAAGAGGATGCGGCCTTGGGAAAAGATGGTGATGCAGGTGAAGTTGGAGTCGATGTGGATATTGGCGGCGATGACGGCACGCTCGGGGGCCCAGCCCACGGCGTAGATGCGTTGGAACGAAGCGGGGACCACCGTGACGCCGGCCAGAGGCCGCCCAACGGCGGAAAACCAGCCAGACAGGCGGTCCACGTCACTCCTCTTGGCCAGGCAGGCGATGATGTCGTGCCGGGTGACGCCTTCCTCCTGCACGAGCCCTTGATCGCGGAAGTCGAGGACAAATTCAGCCTCGTCGAATTTTTTTTCCTTCTGAAGCTGCCAATAGACGGCGGAACCGAGCCTGCGAACGGGCATGCGCGGCAGTTTCAGGCGGGTGACGTCCACTTCGGAGGTCCGGAGTAGTGACCAGATATCGGGTCGCCCCTTGCCGCAGTGGCGGTCCAGGAGGTCGGCAAGCAGGGCCAGAAAACCTTTTGAACCGGGGCGGCAGGTGTCGTCCAGGATGAGCCGTTCGCTGGAAAGAATCCTGCTGCGGTTTTCCCGTTGCTGGAGTTTGACAAGGTCGACAAAATCCTCGGAGATGTCGACACCTATGGATGCCTGGGCGCCCATACGAAAAAGCGGCATGCCCGCCTTCCTGGCTCTGGGGCGTGCCGCCTTGGCGTGGTTCTGGCGAAGAGAGAACCTGTTGCGCCGCGCCTTGGAAGCAGGAACGTCCGGCGTCCCGTTCCCACGGATGACGTCGAGGAGTTCCTCGGTGGAGTTGGCGCGCTTGTCTCGCATCACAGCCTTCCTGGTCGTGCCGGACACCTCATCGGCTCCATCCGTCCGCCACGAAATTCGACCGCCGCTACGGTCATGCATGCGCATGGGATCCTCCCTCTGCCGGCTGCCGCTCGCCCCGGATACCCATGCCGCGTAAACTTTCTCTAGAGATTATGTAGTTTTTATCTGAATTAGAAGTTCCGTCAATCCTTGTCAACTCCTATTCCCCAATAGATTTATTCAGGACCCATCATCGAAAACTCTACTTTTGAACAAAATCCATCGACAGTCTTCACGCTGCCACTCTCAGGATTCTTGCCGAAGTCTCCTTGGATATGATTTTTCCATTAATATTCCGGCTGATTACATGAACAGCCTTGATCAAGCGCAAGGTTGACGCAAAAGAGGACTTGGTTGCGAGAGCCAACGAGCCGGAGACCATGAGGAGTGCCTGCCGCATCTTGTGCTGATGTGACTTTTGGATGACGCATACCTTTTGCCCGGTTTTTTGGCAGTTCTTCAACCCGGGAGGGGCGTACCGCGCCCCGCCGCACCGAAGGGGCTCGCTTCAGCGCGGCGGGGCTTGTCGGAACAACCCCCGGATGGACGGGGGAGCGGCCCAGAGGAGAGGAGGGCCGCCATAGGGAACGGAAAAATCTAGGTCGGCGAATTGCGATGCTCTTGTGTGTTCGGGAAATTCCGAACTATTCGTCCCGGCACAACGGACGGAATAGATAGAGTCAGACCTTTCCCCTGGCCTGATTCAGGCGAGGCTGCATCAAACCATTTCATAGCCAGGCAACGCTGGCTGACCTGACACGCAATCGAGAGCCATGAAAACCGTAGCCGCTCGTTCATCCCGTATCGGCACGGGCACCATGCTTTTGCGCTCCGGCAGCACGTTGCGACATCATGGCTTGGCATCTTGGCTTGGCATCTTGGCTTGGCATCTTGGCTTGGCATCTTGGCTTGGCATCATTGCTTGGCATCTTGGCTTGGCATCTTGGCTTGGCATCATTGCTTGGCATCATTGCTTGGCATCATTGCTTGGCATCTTGGCTTGGCATCAAAGCCAGACACCTTGGCCTGGCATCAAAATGCTGCTTCAAGTTCTGGTTTCAAACTCTGGCGCCAAGCTTGATATCCATGTTTTGCCGCAGAGTCCGGCATCGAGGTACCAAAACACGTTCCGGATTTCAGATTTGACATCGAGATCCTGCATAGAGACCCCGAACAGAGACCCCGAACAGAGGCCCCGAACAGAGGCCCCGAAATCAAGTCCGGACGTCATGGCCAGACATTATGACATGCCATCCTGTCCCGACACCAAGGCATGACATCGTGGCCCCGCCTCAGAGTCCGCCTCAAGGTAAAACACAGAGGCTCGCCCAAGGTCCTGCCAAGGCCCGGCACAATCCACGCCCGCCCTGCCCGGGCATATCCACGCCCAATACCGGAACTGGGCATGTGGAAGCAAAAGACCCCGACCTCACGCGACCTTTTCCATCGACAATGACACAAGCCTCACAGCCCCCACGCAGCATGTCGCGGTCCTTCATGGCACTGCGCGCGGAGCGAGCGCGCCCGCTGGGCCAGCAGGTCGGACCTTCATGCTCCCGGGCCTGCACATTTCCGGGCCTGCGCGGACCTCCCAGCCAACGATCCGCCCATGGCACGCTTTGGAGCGTCAACGTTGAGCCCATCGTGCCGACAGTGGGCCGATAATGGGCCGAGAATGGGCCGAGAATGGGCCGACAAGGACCAACTGCGATTCCACTACGCATCAACGCCAGGCCCACGCCAGGCCCACGCCAGGTCCACGCCGGACCAATGCCGGGCCAATGCAGCGCAATCTAACGCAGGGAATCGATGTCGATGGGCTTGCCGCAACCGGGGCACACGCGCACCGAGAGAATACCTGCGCTGTTGAGCGCCAGGAACTGGGTCTTGAACTGGGCGCGCTTGAAAGGACGATACGCCACCACCAGGGGAGTTCCGCACGTGCAATACCGCTTCTGCATGGTCGCCTCCTCCAGGGCCTCGCACGGTGCCCGGGTCGGCATCGGCGGTGTATTCGGCCCTGTATTCTTTAAGGATACTTTTTCAAACCTATGTTGATTAAAAATTGACATTGTGACCAAAAAAAGAGGGCCTAGTGGTATTCCCTGGAGGCCCAGAGCACCTTGCCGATGACCCGCACGTTGGACAGCTCGTTTCCGCGCAGATGGATGGGCGAGTAGTCGGGGTTGTCGCTACGCAGGACCAGGGTGCCGGGGAGCTTCTCGATGCGCTTGACCATGACCGTGTCTTCCACGCCCACGGCATAGATGCCACCCGCATAGACGTCGGTCCGGGACTGGTCGATGAGCACCATGTCTCCCTCGCGGATTTCCGGCTCCATGGAATTGCCCACCACCTGCATGAGCACCATGTCCGCCGCGCGGCCACGGGAGTTCAGCCACTCGCTGCGAAACGAATAGTACCCCTCCACCTGGCCGCCCGTCTCGAAGGAGCCGCCCCCGGCGCAGAGCCGGGCGCGGACCTTGGGCACGCGGGTGTAGTCGTCGTCTTCCGATGCGCAAAGGCGCGGCTCGCCCCGGCCCGTTTCCAGCCAGGAGGGGTTCAGCCCGTGCGATGCGGAAAGGTCGAGCACCCAGCGGGGCGGCACGGCGTTCTTGCGCTTCGCCAGGGACACGGCCGCACGGCCCACCCCCAGCTCCCGCGCCAGGTCGGACTGGGATTCCAGGCCCGTCTCCCTGCGCAGGCGCTCGAAGAATGCATTGAAGCCGCTGCCGATCACTCGCCTTCTCCCCGGCCTGGGCACGAAATCATTTTCGCGCTGTTGGCCTGTGTTGTTATGGTGTTTAACTAAAGCATACATTCATGTCAACCATTTTTCCCTCCTTGGTCGAAAACCACCGCATTTACTTTTCCCCGAGCTTTACGTAACCATCCACCAACGGGATGAACCGCAACCCAGGAGGCCTCGTGGTCCCGAGCAATATCCTGCTGGAAACCGGAACCAACGAGCTCGAACTCGTCGAGTTCTACATAGATGAAATCCGGGGGGACAAGGTCCAGCGCTGCTATTACGGCATGAACGTGGCCAAGGTGCTGGAGATCGTGCGCATGCCCGAGGGCATCGCCCCACTGCCGCAGGAGACCACCCCGGCCGTGCTCGGGGCGTTCGACCAGCGCGGCAAGCTCATCCCCCTGCTCGACCTCGCCCTCTGGCTGCGCAAGAAGGTTGCGGAAAACCACGACCCCCGCGTGATCATCTGCGAGTTCAACCGCACCACCACGGCCTTTCTCGTCTGCGGGGTCACGCGCATCCATCGGTTGCGCTGGGACCAGATCGATCCGCCGGACGCCAACGTCCTGAGCCTCACCAACAACAACATCACCGGCGTGGTCCGCATGGAAGACCACCTGCTCCTCGTGCTCGACATGGAGAAGATCGTCGGCGACGTGAACCCCGAAAGCCGCATGACCCTGGGCGACAGCAACATCGCCTCCCAGCTCAAGCTGGAGCGGACGTACCGCGCGCTCATCGCGGACGACTCGCCCTCCATCAGGACCACCATGGCCGAGGTGCTGCGCTCCGCAGGGTTCCACGTCCGCGAGACGGGCAACGGCCAGGAGGCCTGGGACGTGCTCTGCTACTACCGCGATAAGGCCGAGCGGGCCGAGCGCCTTTCGGACTATGTTGACGTGGTCATCACGGACATCGAGATGCCCACCATGGACGGGCACACCTTGTGCCGCAACATCAAGGAGGACCGCGTGCTCCGGCGGCTGCCCGTGCTGCTTTTCTCCTCGCTCATCACGGACAGCCTGCTGCACAAGGGCGAATCCGTTGGCGCGGACGACCAGATATCCAAACCCGAGCTGGCGCGCGTGGCCGAGCGGGCCCACGAGCTCATCCTCAAGGTGGAGGCCGGAGAGCCTACGCCCCTGCAACCGCGCTGAGCGACCGCCTCACCTTCACGATCCCACTTCAAGACAGGGCCGACGCACGGAGACCTCCATGCGTCGGCTTTTTTCGCGTTCGTCGGTCTCTTTTGAATATGCCCTGCGCGGGCGGCGAGCCCTGCGCGGACGGCGTCATGGAGCACAGACAGACCCGGAGTTTCCTGCTTCGGCGGCTTCTCTCCGCCGGGCGGGTCAAAAGGGATGGGATGCCAGGCGCGGGGAGTGAGGCAGGCACGACGTGGGCTCTTCTGCCCACGAGGGACTGCAACGCTCACCGCATACCAATGGCATACGCTCTTCCACGGCTCGAAGACTCGCCTGGAATTCACTGACTGCCGCAGGTCGGTCCTTCTCCATGCCCTGCGGGCCGCTCAAAAGGGATGGGATGCCAGGCGCGGGGAGTGAGGCAGGCACGACGTGGGCTCTTCTGCCCACGAGGGACTGCAACGCTCACCGCAACGAAGCAGACCGCCCCTTTTCAGCGGCCCGCCGCAGACCGCCCCTTTTCACCCGCCCGGGCGGTTATTCCAGGTAAGTTTTGTAATCCGCCCCACCCGAAACCAGCGCCAGCTCGATCTCCAGGGCAGCGAGGTTCACGGAGGCCACGCGCACGCGCACCCTGTCCCCCAGGCGCAGCGCCTTGCCCGTGCGCTCGCCCACGAGCAGCTCGCGCTCCTTCCAATAGGTGTAGTAGTCGTCTCGCAGGTTGGCGAGGCGGACCATGCCCTCGGCGAGCACGTCCGTGAGCTCCACGCTGAAGCCGAACTCCGCCAGGAAGGAGACCACGCCGTCGTACTCCTCGCCCACGTGGTCGAGCAGGTGCAGGGCAGCCACGCGGCGGTCCATCTCCCGCTCCGCCTCCATGGCCTTGCGCTCGGTGGCGTAGAGGCGGTCGGCGATGTCTCGCAGCTTGCCCGGGCCGGGCACGGGCAGGGACTGGTCGCCCAGGGCGTATTTGAGCAGCCGGTGGATGGCCAAGTCGGCGTAGCGGCGGATAGGCGAGGTGAAGTGGCAGTAAGCCTCGGAGGCGAGGCCGAAGTGGCCCTCGTATTCGGGGGAGTAGCGCGCCTGTTTCATGGACCGCAGCAGCAGGCGGCTGACCAGGAACTCCAGCTCCGTCCCGGCCACCTGCGCCACGAGGCGTTGCAGGGCGCGGGGGGTGACCTCGCTCGGCGTCTCCACCGGGCGGCCCGTGCGCGCGAGCACGCGGTAGAGGTTCACGAGCTTTTCCTCATCGGCCTCGGGGTGGATGCGGTAGAGGCAGGCGGGGCCGTTCTCGGTGAGGAAGCGGGCCACGGCCTCGTTGGCCGCGACCATAAACTCCTCGATGATCCGGTAGGCGTAGAGGTGCTTGCGGGGCTTGACGGAAACCACGCGGCCGTTGCCGTCGATCTCCACCTCGGGCTCGGGCAGCTCGAAGTCGATGCTGCCGCGCTTTTCGCGCTGGGCCGTGAGCTTTCGGGCCAGCCGTTCGGCCTCGTCGAGCATGTCGATGACGTGCTTTGCCCCCTCCCGGGCCTCGGGCTCGCGCGCGATGACCGCAGCCTCCACCTGGGTGTACGTCAGCCGGGCCTTGGAATTGATCACCGCCGGGAAGAATTCGGCCTTGCCGGGGAGCCCCTGGGCGGAAAACTCGATGCGCGCGGCCATGGCCAGGCGGTCCACCCCGGGGTTGAGGCTGCACAGGCCGTTGGAGAGGCGCTCGGGAAACATGGGCTCCACCGAGCGGGGGAAGTAGTAGGAATTGCCGCGCTCCAGGGCCTCGCGGTCCAGGGCGGAGCCGGGGGCCACGTAATGGCTCACGTCGGCGATGGCCACGGTGAGCACCCAGCCCTTGCCGTGGCGCTCCACATGCACGGCGTCGTCAAAGTCGCGGGCATCCGCGCCGTCGATGGTCACGAGGCCGAGCCCGCGCAGGTCGCGCCGCCCGGCCGCGTCTTCCTCGGCGGGGGTCTCGGGTAGGGCCTGGGCCTCCCGCAAGGCAGCCTCGGGAAACAGCATGGGTATGGCGTGGTTGGTCTTGGTCACGGCCTCCTGGGCGGCCACGTCGCGCTCCGTGCCGAGCACCGCCGTGACCCGCCCCTCCCAGAGGTTGTGGTCGAGTTTTTCCCCCGGGGCCACGAGGCAGAGCGTTCCCGGCAGCAGGGATTCGGCGTCGTGCGATGCGCGCACGGCAAAATACATGCGCGGCTCCGTGGGGCGGCAGAGCGAGACGCCCGGGCCCTCGGCCCGGACCACCGTCACGGAGAGGGCCGTCCGCCCGCGTTCCAGCACGCGGACCACGCGGCCCTCGCGGTTCTTGCCCCGGCGCTGGCGCACCACGGCCACGGCCACGCGGTCGCCGTGCCAGGCGTCGCCCAGGTCCTTCTCGGCCACGAAGATATCCGCCTTGGGCAGGGGCTCGCCTTTCCGGCCTCCCTGCCTGCCCTGCTTGGCGGGGGCGGTGTCCGGAATCACGAAGCCCACGCCCGAGCGCTGCACCTGGAGCCTTCCGGTGACGGTTTCGCGGTGCTCGGGCGCGCCGTAGGCGCTGCGCACGCGCACCAGCCGCCCCTTGGCCACCAGTTCGTCCAGCACGGCGATGAGCTCGCCCCGATGGGTGCGCTTGAGGTTCAGGGCGCGCAGGATGTGCGCCGGGGTCAGGGGCTTTCGCCCCGCGCCGAAGAGCGTGAGCAGGCGGCGCTGGTCCAGCTTCTCCGCTGCGGCCTCGTCCCGTTTCCTAGCCTTCGCTTTTTTCACTTTCTTGGCCACTGGAGGGCTCCTTGGCTGTTGTAGCGGGGGAGGTTGTTTCGGCGCCTGTAGCTGGGGTGGCTTTCGCGGTGGAGGCTTTCGCCGTGGCGGGAGCCCCCTCCCCGAAGAGCCCCAGGCCGTCATCCCCGGCAAAGGGGTCGTCGGACGGATCAACAAGGTGTCCCTCGCCCGCGCGCCGAGCGCCGCGCCTGCGCGGGGGCAGTTCACCGTAGCGCTTGAGGTGCAGCGTGTCGAACCGCGAATCCCACCACTCGGGGAACGGCGCGGGAGCGGCCCCAGCCGGTGCCAGGGACGGCCCGAAGGAGAGGTCGAGGTCGAGCGTCCAGAAAAGCTCCGAGGCCATGGACCCGAGCTTCACCGCGTCCTTGGGCGTGCAGAGGATGACCTTGCAGCCGCGCTCCCGGGCGGCAAGCTCCAGCGCGGCCACGTCCGTCTTGGTGTAGAAGTGGTGGTCGCGGAAGGTGCGGTGCGCCTCGGGGCCGTAGCCCAGAAAGCGCGTCACCGTGGCCTCCACCTGGCCGGGCTCGCCCACGCCGGAGAAGAGCACGTAGCGCTGGTGGTCGAGGTCGTCCCGGCGGAGATTATCCGCCACGCGGCGGACCCCCCGGGGGCGGATGGAAAAGCTGAACACGGGCTTGTTATACCGCCCGAGGCGCGCCCGGAGCTGGCCCGCGAGGTCGAGGAAGAGCTGCTTGGGGGCCTTGATGAGAAAGGCGTCCGCCCTGGCCAGGGCGTCCTCCCCCTCGCGCCAGGAGCCCGAGGGGATCACGCGGCCCCAGCCCGGGCCGATGTCCTCGGGGGTCAGCAGCACGAGGTTCATGTCCCTCGCCACGGCCAGGTGCTGGAAGCCGTCGTCCAGCACGTAGAGGCCGGGGTGCAGCTTTTCAGCGGCGAAGCGCCCCGCCCTGGAGCGCGCCGGGTCCACCAGCACCGAGGCCTGCGCATGCTCCAGGGCGAGCATGAGTGGTTCGTCCCCGGCCTCCTCGGCCATGGCCCCGGGCCGCACGAGGTACGGCCGGGTCTTGGGCCTGGCGCGGTAGCCCCGGGTGAGCACCGCAGCCCGCACTCCCCTTGCCTCGGCCCAGCCGAGCAGCCAGGAGACCAGCGGCGTCTTGCCCGAGCCGCCCCAGCCGATGTTGCCCACGGCCACTGTGAACGCCGGGGGCTTCCAGGTGCGCAGCACGCCGGAACGATAGAACGCGGCGCGCAGGCGCATGACGCGGCGATAGACCGCACCCAGGGGCCTGAGCAGCGGGGAGAGGGAGCGCTGGAGGGCGGTGACGCGGGCGGACATGCGGGAACGGGCGGCGGACGTTTGAAGGGGGGCTTGCGCCCCCCTTTGCGTTCCGCTTACTCCCTGCTCGCGCCCATGAAGCGCAGCAGGAACAGGAAGAGGTTGATGAAGTCGAGGTACAGTGTCAGCGCGCCGAGGATGGACACCTTGCGCACGGCGTCGCCGCCTGCCGGGGCGGTCTCGCCCATGATCTTGAGCTTCTGCGTGTCGTAGGCCGTGAGGCCGAGGAAGATGAGCACGCCGATGACGGAGATGGCGAAGTTGATGGCCGGGCTGCCGATGAAGATGTTCACCACCGTGGCCAGGATGATGCCGATGAGGCCCATGAACAGGAGCGAGCCCCAGCTCGTGAGGTCCTTCTTGGTCACCAGGCCGTAGAGGCTCATGGCCCCGAACATGCCTGCGGTGACCACGAAGGTGGAGGCCACGGAGGCGGCGGTGTAGGCCAGGAGGATGGGCGAGAGCGTCAGGCCGTTGAGCCCGGAATAGACGAGGAAGAGCGAGGTGGCCGTGGAGGCCTGCATCTGCTGGATGCGGGCCGAGAGGTAGAACACGATGCCCAGCTCCACCAGGAACAGGACCCAGACGATGGGCGACATGCCGATGGCACCCGTCTGCGGATTCATCTGGAAGACGAGGCTGGCCAGGGGGGTGTTGAGGGTGGCCCAGGCGACCACCGCGGTGAGGGCGAGGCCGCCCGCCATCCAGCCGTACACCCCGCGCATGAACGCGTTGACGATCTCGGCGCGGGCGCCGGTTGCGGGATAGCTGCTGTTGTGCGGATACATGCGGTCATTACTCCTTGAAATTTACCATGATTGAAAAAAGCTCCAACGGATCGCGGGAACCCTCCCGCAGCTTGGTATATATATCCGCCCGGGCCGGGAGGCAAGGAAATCCGGTCGAAGATTCTGTAAATAGTTGGTTTCGGAACGGATGCGGCCGAATGATTCGCCCGCTATCGATCCCCGCTCGCACCACACGACCAATGCGCTCGACCAATGCGCCCGGCGGCCCGGCATCTTGCGGCCGCGCGGGGCAGGGGCGGACGGGGTTGCCGCATACCATCAATGCACCGGGGGAGCCCCAACCAGAGGGCGCACGGCGGGAAACAGGCGATCTCGCCATCGCCCCGCCGCCGAAATGGCCTTGCATGCCCGCTCCCCGAGGGGCCAACCCGCCCCGGGCCGCTCAAAAAGGGCCGGATGCCAGGCGCGAGAGTGCGCCGGGGCCGAATAGCATGCCGGACAGTATGCAGAATAGCATGACGCGATACAGGAGGATTAGTCATGTCCGAGACTCCACCTCGGATCGTCGTTTTCCGCCAGGCCCCCGGGCCGCTCAAAAAGGGCCGGATGCCAGGCGCGAGAGTGCGCCGGGGCCGAATAGTATAACGAGATACATGAGGGTCCGGCGCACTCGAAGCAACGCCGCAGACGGCCCTTTTTCAGCGGCCCGGCTAGCCGAGGAAGTCGAAGACCCAGCGCCCCAGATTAATGGAGATAAGCAGCAGCCCCTCCCAGCGGCGCACCTGCCAGCCCGTGCGGATGAACACGAGCACCAGCCCCACCATGCCCACGAGCACGTAGAGGTTGGGCATGGCCGAGGGGGAGACCTCCAGCGGGCGCAGCAGGCAGGTGAGCCCCAGCACTCCGGCGAAGTTGAAGAAGTCGCTGCCGAGCAGGTTGCCGAGGAGCATCTCGTTGCGGCCCTTGAGGCTCGCGGCGAGGCAGGTGACGAGCTCGGGCAGGCTCGTGCCAGCGGCCACGATGGTCACGCCGATGACCCAGGAGGAGACGCCGAGGCCGGTGGCGAGGTTGGTGGCGTGGGTGACCATGAGCTCCCCGCCCCAGGAGATGGCCGCGAAGCCCACGAGCAGCTTGGGGTAGTCCTTCCAGGTGGCGGAATGGGTTTCGGTGGTCTCCTCCACCACCAGGGGGGAGCCCCGGAAGAAAAGGTAGCCCATGTACAGGGTCAGCGCGGCGAGCAGGGCCACGCCGAACCAGGCGGGCAGGCGGCCCGTGGTGGCCATGAGCAGGATGGCCCCCGTGGCGGCCCAGAGGAGCAGGCCGTCGCGGTAGAGGATGGTCTTGTTGGTGGGAATGGGCCGGATGGCGGCCATGGTCCCGAGGATGATGCCGAGGTTGAAAATGTTGGAACCGACCACGTTGGAGAGGGAGATGTCGGCCATGCCCTTGAAGGCGGCGGTGGCGGTGACCAGGAACTCGGGGGCGGAGGTGCCCATGGCCACGATGGTCAGGCCGATGACCAGCTCGGAGACGCGGAACTTGCGGGCGATGGCCGAGGCGGAGTCCACGATCCAGTTGGCCCCGATCCAGAGCAGGAAGGCCGCGAGGGAGATGAAGAGGATGTCGGTCAGCATGGGTAGGCTCTCGGTCAGGTCATGCCCCATCCATCGTGGGGTTGCAAGACAATCCGGGAAAATGCGGTCAGCGAGCGAGCCGCGCGGCCTTCCACTCGCGCAGGCCTTCGGCGTTGGGCTCGGCGAAACGGGGCTCGCCCTCGCGGGTGATGGGCACGCTGATGACGACGCGGCCTGCGGGGCGCTCCGGGGAGCCCTCCACGCACACCCGCGCCTCGCTCCCGGCGCGCACGGCCTTGGGCGAGTAGGAGGCCGTGTTCGACGCGGCCGAGCGCACGGCGTCCGCCCCCCAGGCCTCGGGGTTGCCCGGGGCGGGGATGGGCCGCGCCAGGGCCACGGGCCCGGGGCAGTCCGCCGTGCGGAAGACGAGGTCGCCCTCGCGCTTGAGCTCCAGCAGGCGGTCGTTGTCGGTCTTGTTGCGGCCCACGCAGAGCCAGAGGTCGGGCTCGCCGCCTTCCGAGGATGCCGCCCAGAGCTGGCGTCCCGTCTGCGCCAGGAGGAAGTCCTCCGGGCGGGGCCGGGTTCCGGCGGCCTCGTGCGCGCGCAGCAGGCGGAAGAACCGCGCCGCCCCCTCGGACTCCGCCAGGACGCACCCTCCGGCCGGGGTCGGCACGTCGTCGAAGCCGTAGTGCGCGGCGAGCTCCAGCTGGGCCTTGCGGCCCCTGCCGTAAAAATCGCGCAGCCGTTCGCGGTCCACGATGCACGCGAGCTCCACGGGCGTGGGTTCCAGGCGCAGGGCGGAGAGCGGCCGCAGCAGCACCTCGCCCACCCCGGCGCGCTTGCGGATGAGGTTCAGGGCGTCGGGCCGCTGGCTCATGGGCCGCTGGCCCACCACCTCGCCCGAGATGATGACCCGAGCGCCGAAGCTGGCCATGAGTTCGTGGGCCCGGCGCAGCATGAGCACCTTGCAGTCCACGCAAGGATTGAGCTGCTTGCCGAAGCCGGACTCCGGGCCGTTCAGGATCATCTCGCAGTAGGCCTCGGATACGTCCACGGGCAGGACCTCCACGCCGTAGTATTCGCGCCAGCGGCGCAGCAGGTGGGGCTTGCCGAAGAAGGGGGTGGTGAAGTGCAGGCCGAGCACGGAGAGCCCCTGGTCCATGAGGGTGCGTGCGGCGAGGATGGAGTCGAGCCCGCCGGAGAAAAGGGCCAGGGCGTCGTATTGTTCTCGGGAAAGGGAAATGTCGGTCATCGGGACTGCGGGATGTTCGGGTTCATGGTACGCGGAGGGCCCTCATAGCCGAGGAAGGCTCCCCAGGCAAGCCCGGGGAAGAAGGGGCCGGGGCCGGGGTCAGGCCCTCGCGCCCGCGAGCAGCAGGAGCAGCTCCTGGCGGCGCGGCCCGGGGTCCACGCTCTCGACGATCTCCAGGTCCTCCCGGCGCAGCAGATCCACGCACTCGCAGATCATGGGGTTGAGCCGCGCGTCGAGCACCACGTTGACCAGGGGGTCCAGCGGCTCCTCGGGGTGCAGCTCGCAGACCACGCCCACGCGGCCGTCCGAGAGGCGCACCAGGCTGCCGGAAGGATACACCCCGAGATGTTTGATGAAGTGGTCCACGTCGTCCGGGGCGAAGGCCGCGCCCCGCTGGCCGAACATGGCGGCCAGGGCCTTGGCGGGAGTCATGCCCTTGCGGTGGGGCCTCGGGCCGGTGAGCCCGTCGAAGCGGTTGCACAGGGCCACGATGCGCCCCGGCACGCTGATCTGGTCGCCCTAGAGCCCGAAGGGGTAGCCCGTGCCG
>JBFWJM010000029.1:0-19018 GCA_050253205.1 Desulfovibrionaceae bacterium | reverse complement strand
CCGCGCGGTGCCGGGCTTCAAGCGCGCGGCGGAGAAGTGCAGGGCCTGATGCACCACGCAGACCGCGAATGAATGCCAACGCTCCCCACAGGCCCTGATTCCGGCCCGTGGGGAGCGTTCGTTTGCGTCAAAGCCGCGCGCGCGGGCTACTGGAGCTGGCCCAGGCCGCATCCGGCCGCCACGGAGATGACCACCCAAAGGAGCGTCTTGCACGCGCCGAGCGTGACCGCGCGCCGCTCCATCCAGGCCAGGGCCCGGCACCCGGCGTTCTGCGCATGGCTCGGCTCTCCCGGGCGGAGGCGGCGGGCGGGACGGCAGGCGGGGCAGCGCGAGACCTCCGGCGCGGGGGCCAGCTCCCGGGTCCGGGTGTCGTCCGGGGAGATGAGAAACAGCGCGATGTTCCGAAGTTCCCTTGCTTCCAGCATGTCGTCCTCCTTGCCTTGCCCGGCGAACCCTTCGCCGATGCTGCACCATGCGACAGGCTGCGGGAACAGTCCAATCGCTTGTGCTGAACGGACCCTTCGGAAAAGGTGATTGTACATCCGCCCACGACGCGGTAAGAACCAGGGACATGGAACTCTACCAGCTCCGGACCTTCGTGGTGGTGGCCGAGGAGGGGCACCTCTCCCGCGCGGCAGAGCGGCTCTTCGTGAGCCAGCCCGCCGTCTCCGCCCACGTCAAGGCCCTGGAGGAGGAACTGGGCGTGCAGCTCTTCACGCGCACGAGCCGGGGCATGGACCTCACGCCCCAGGGCCGGGAGCTGAAGATCCGCGCCGAGCGCGCCCTGGCCGCCGCCAACGACGTGGTCTACGCGGCCAAGGCGCTCAAGGACGAGCTGGCGGGCGCGCTGCGCGTGGGCCTGAACACGGACTCCCGCTTCCTGCGCATCAGCGCGCTGGTTTCGGCCCTGGCCGGGTCGCATCCGCTGCTCTCCCTGGCCCTGGAGGACTCCATGACCGGCAAGGTCATCTCGGACGTCTGCCGGGGGAGCCTTGACGGAGGGTTCATCTTCACCCGCTCCTGGGAGGAGCTGGAGTCCGAGCTGGGCCCCGGTGTGCTCGACGGCATGCACCTGTGCCCCTTCCGGGTGCAGGTGGCGGCCCCGGCGGCCTGGGCCGGGCGCATCGCGGGCGCGGGCCTGGCCGAGCTGGCGGCCCTGCCCTGGATATGGACCCCGGAGTACTGCCCCTTCCACCACATGCTCCACGACCTCTTCACCCGGCAGAAGCTGACTCCGGCCAAGGTCATCGAAGCCAACGGCGAGCACCTGCTGCGCGCGCTGGTGGCCGAGGGGCGCGGCCTGACCCTGCTGCGCGACGACGAAATCGCCCGGGGGCTCGAAGCGGGCGAACTCGTGGTCTGGCCCGGGCGGGACTTCGGCCTCGGCGCCTACTACATCTCCCTGCGCTCCAGAGAGGCGGACCCCCACCTGCGCGCCCTGCGAGCGGCCGTGCGCCAGGCCTGGGGCATGGCCCCCGAAGCGCACCCCCCCTCCCCAACCGAACAACTGGAGGAAGCTGAACAGTGACCACCTTCGCCCATGTGAACATCGCCGCGCGCGACTGGCGCTCCCTTGCGGACTTTTACATCGACGTCTTCGGCTGCGAGCCCGCAGGGCCCGAGCGCGACCTCTCCGCCCCCTGGCTGGGCGAGGCCATCGGCGTGCCCGGCGCGCGCCTCAAGGGCCAGCACCTGCGCCTGCCCGGCCACGGCCCCGAAGGCCCGACCCTGGAAATCTTCCAGTACGAGACCCTGGAGCCTCGGCCGGACATGCACGCCAATACCCCGGGCCTGACGCACCTGTGCTTCCGCATGGACGATATGGCCGCCTGCGCCGAGCGGTTCATCCAACGCGGCGGCAGCCCCGTGGGCCCGCTCACCGTGAGCGAGGTGGCCGGGATCGGCACGCTGACCTTCCAGTACATGCGCGACCCCGAGGGCAACATCGTGGAAATCCAGAACTGGAGCTGACCGGGCGCGCCCGGCGAGGAGGCGCGGATGGACGACCTGACCCACCGCAAGATCGAGCAGAGCATCACGGACCGCAAGCGGACCCACCTCGTCTTCAAACAACACGTGAAAACCTACGAGCCCTTTCTGGAGCTGGAAAAGCGCGCGTTTGCCGAAGGCGCGCTGACGAAGAAGGCCAAGGAGCTCATGGCGCTTTCCATCTCCATCGTCACCAAGTGCGAGCCGTGCATGGAGTGGCACCTGGACCAGGCCATGCAAGCCGGGGCCACGGACGAGGAAATCCACGAGACCATCGACGTGGCCATCGAAATGGGCGGCGGGCAGGCTGCGGCCTATGCCCGGTTCGTGCTGAAGGCCATGGAGTTCTTCAAGGCAAGGGGCACGGCATAATAACGGCGGACCGCCGCGCGCGGAGCGCATGCACGGGCAGCCCTGCGGGATCATTGAGCAGAATCCTGCGGCACTGCCGGGCCGCATGAAACCTTGCCTCCGGCCGGACCTCCCGTTACCATCACGCCATGGAACTGCACCAGCTCCGATCCTTTGTGGCCGTGGCCGAGGAGGGCAACCTCACCCGCGCGGCCGAGCGGCTGTTCATCTCCCAGCCCGCGGTCTCGGCGCACGTCAAGGCCCTGGAGGAGGAGCTGGGCGTGACGCTGTTCCTGCGCTCGGCCAGGGGCATGCGCCCCACTCCAGAAGGCGAGAAGCTGCGCGAGCGGGCCCGCGCCGTACTCGACGCCGTGGCCGAACTCTCCCGCAGCGCCCAATCCCTGCGTGACGACGTTTCCGGCGCGTTCCGCCTCGGGCTGAACACGGACTCCTCCTTCCTGCGCATCGCCCAGCTCTTCCGCCGCGTGCACGAAACCCACCCCCACCTGGAGCTGGAGCTCGTGCAGTCCTCCTCCGCGCGCATCACCGAAGACCTCAAGAGCGGCGACCTGGACGGCGGGTTCCTGTTCATGAGTTCCTCGGACGAGGACCTGGGCTTCTTGCCCCTGGAGGAGGTGGCCGTGCACATTGCCGGGCCCACGGCCTGGGCCGAACGCATCGAGAACGCCACCCTGGAGGAGCTGGCGGCCATGCCCTGGGTCTGGACGCCCATGGACTGCCCGTGCAACCAGCTTGTGGCCGAGATAATCAACGCGCGCGGCTGCCGCCCGTCCACCGTGGCCGTCACGGACTCGGACGCCACCCGCCGCGAGCTGGTGGTCTCGGGCACGGGGCTCGGGCTCATGCACGCAAACGAGCTGCGCCCGCTGCTGGCCGAGGGCAAGATCGTGCTCTGGAAGGGCGAGTCCCAAACCGTGCACGCGGCCTTCGCCTGGGACCCCGCCCGGGAGGGCGACCTCCTGGTGCGCGCGGTGCGCGACTGTGTGGCCCGCGTCTGGGAGCTGGAGCCCGGGCAGCAGGGCTGACGCCCTGGCCGACTTCGCCACTTCCCCCGAACCGCCCGCGCATTGCGCCGAGGCTCGCCGGAAGCTATAGCATGCACGAGGCGGATCGGCGCGACACGTGATGCATCTCCCGGCCGTAGCACGGCGCAGTGCGCCGGAGCGCCATGCGGGGTTGCCGGGCGCGGCCCGGGCAGGGAGGCCCCGCCGCCTATCCGCCTCGCCTATTCGCCCCGCCCCTCGGTGCCGCCCCGTCGCCCGGGGGAACTACTCCCCCGATGGCGCGGCCCGGCGCAGGCCGCCCGGGCGCCCTGCCGGGCTGGCGGGCCCCGGGTTACCATCCGCAGCCGCTCTCCCGGCACTGCGTGGCGCATGGGCCGGGAGCCTTGCCCTCCCCCGGCCTTTTCCTTACACTGCCGCCACCCAAACGAAGGAGAAGCGATGAAGATTCTCGTAGTCGGCTCGGGCGGCCGGGAGCACGCCCTGTGCTGGAAGCTCGCGCAGAACCCCAAGGTCACGGCCATCTACGCCGCGCCGGGCAACGGCGGCACCGCCGAAGTGGGCACCAACCTCGACATCGGTGACGACGACATCCCCGCCATCGTGAGCTTCGCCCGGACCAACGCCATCGACCTCGTGGTGGCCGGGCCGGAGCTGCCCCTGGTGCTCGGCCTGGCCGATGCCCTGGCCAGCGAGAAGATTCCCTGCTTTGGCCCCAACGCCTACGCAGCCAACCTCGAAGGCTCCAAGGCCTTCTCCAAGACCGTCATGCGCGAGGCGGGCGTGCCCACCGCGCCGTTCGAGATTTTCGAGGACTTCGAGGCCGCCAAGGCCTACGTATTGGAAAAAGGCGCGCCCCTGGTGGTCAAGGCCGACGGCCTGGCTGCGGGCAAGGGCGTTGTCGTGGCCAGGACAGTGGAAGAGGCCGTGGAGGCCCTGGACGAGATGATGAACAAGAAGGCCTTCGGCTCCGCCGGGGCCCGGGTGGTGGTGGAGGAGGCGCTCACAGGCGAGGAGGCCAGCTTCCTCGCCTTCTGCGACGGCAAGAACTTCGCCCTGCTGCCCTCCTCCCAGGACCACAAGCCCATCGGCGAGGGCGACACCGGCCCCAACACCGGGGGCATGGGCGCGTATTCCCCGGCCCCGGTGCTGCCCAAGGAGCGCTACGCCGAGATGGCCGGGCTGTGCATCAAGCCCATCCTCGACCACCTGGCCGCCAAGGGCCAGCCCTTCAAGGGCGTGCTCTACGCGGGGCTCATGTTCACCGAGCGCGGGCCCATGGTCCTGGAATACAACGTCCGCTTCGGGGACCCCGAATGCCAGCCCCTGCTCATGCGCCTGGAGTCCGACCTCCTGGAGATCATGTTCGCCTGCATCGAAGGCAGGCTCGACACGGTGCAGGTCGTCTCCACGCCCAAGACCGCCGTGGGCGTGGTTGTGGCCGCGCAGGGCTACCCCAAGTCCTACCCCAAGGGCATGGAGATCACGGGCATCGACCAGGCCGATGCCCTGGAGGGCGTGAAGGTCTTCCAGGCGGGCACCCGCAAGGACGGCGAAACCACCCGCACCTCCGGCGGGCGCGTGCTCTGCGTCACCGCCCTGGGCGAAGGCCTCAAGGAGGCCCGCGACCGGGCCTACCAGGCCCTCGCCCTCGTCCATTTCGAGAACAGCTACCACCGCCGCGACATCGCCGAAAAAGGCCTTCAGCGGTTGAGCAAATAATCAACAGCCAACAATACCAATAGGCTGTGGAAGACGGAGAACAATCATGACCCAAGTGGCCATTTTCATGGGGTCCGCGTCGGACGAGGACAAGATGCGCCCCTGCGCCGAGGTGCTCAAGGGCCTCGGCGTGGACTACCTCTTCACCGTGACCTCGGCGCACCGCACCCCGGAGCGCACGGCCAGGCTCGTCTCCGAGCTGGAGGCGGACGGCTGCCAGGTGTTCATCTGCGCGGCGGGCCTGGCCGCGCACCTGGCCGGGGCCGTGGCCGCCAAGACCACCCGCCCGGTGCTCGGCGTGCCGCTCTCGGCCTCGGCGCTGGGCGGCATGGACGCCCTGCTCGCCACGGTGCAAATGCCCCCGGGCTTCCCGGTGGGCACCCTGGCGCTCGACAAGGTCGGCGCGCGCAACGCCGCCTGGATGGCCGCGCAGATTCTGGCCCTGCACGACCCCGCCCTGGCCGAGCGCATCGCCGCCCGACGGCAGGGCTTCAAGGATGCCGTGGAACAGGCCGCAACGGAGCTCGAACAGTAATGCTCATGGACGGACTCGGCCGTTCGGTGAGCTATCTCCGGCTCTCCGTGACGGACCGCTGCAACCTGCGCTGCACCTACTGCGTGAGCGGGCCGCAACGCTTCATCCCCCACGACGAGGTGCTACGCTACGAGGAGTGTACGCGGCTCATCGCCCTGGCGCGCGGCCTGGGCGTGCGCAAGGTGCGCTTCACCGGGGGGGAGCCCTTTGCCCGCAAGGATTTCGCGGGATTCGTGGTGCGCACGCTGGAGGGCTTTCCCGGGCTCGATGTGCGCATCACCACCAATGCCACGCTGCTCGGCCCGCACATCAAGACCCTGGCCCGGGCCGGGCTCTCCTGCGTGAACATCTCCCTGGATACCCTGGACCGCGCCAAGTACGAGCGCATCACCGGGGCGGACCAGTTCGCGGCAACGCGCACGGCCATCGACGCCTGCCTGGACGCGGGCATCCGCGTGAAGGTCAACGCCGTGGCCATGCTCGGCATCAACGACGACGAGATGCCCGCCTTCGTGAACCTGGCCCGGACCCTGCCCATCGACTTCCGGTTCATCGAGCGCATGCCCGTGGGCGAGGGGGCGGACTGCGGCGAGGTCTGGCGGGCGGACGACATCGTGGCCGCCGCCGGAGCCCTGGCCACGCTCACTCCTGCGGAGCGCAACGACCCGGACAAGGGCCCGGCCCGCATGTTCGCCATCGAGGGCGGGCAGGGGCGCATCGGGGTCATCACCCCGCTGACGTGCTCGTTCTGCGACAACTGCAACCGCCTGCGCGTGACCTCCGACGGCAGGCTGCGCACCTGCCTCTACTCCGACAAGAGCTTCCGGCTGCGCAACATCCTGCGCAACCCCAGGCTCGGGGACGAGCACCTCGCCCGGGTCATCCAGGCGGCGCTCAAGAGCAAGCCCAAGGGCAGCGAGCTGCTGGAGCGGCGGCTCCAGGGCGCGGCCGTGTGCTCGACGCGCATGCACACCATCGGCGGCTAGCAGGCTGCGGCGAAACGGCGCTCCCTTGCGCGAACGGCACCGATCCTCGTGTATTCGCCCATGCACCTCGGCCCGGAGCCGTTTGTGCGCCCCTGGCCCCACCAGGGCGGCACAGCCTGCACACGGAAGCCACAAAACACCCTGCGGGGCATGGTAATGGAGTGTCGCACCTCACCCTCGCCGCGCCTGCGGCCCAGGGGAAATAGCCTTGTCCCGGTGCACCCCGCACGAAGAAGCCACGCACCGCCCGCCACAAGAGAAGGCCTGCTCGCCGGGGAACGCACCGCACCACTGCTCCATGCGCGCATATTCCGCCGCGCCGCAGGCGTGCCGAAGTGGGGCCCAAGGCCCCGTGCATCCTTGGCCGCCGGAGGCACCTGGCAGGCCGCACGCAAGCCCCAACGGCACCGCGCCTGCGCTCAACCCACGCATCGGCAGGCGCGCCGCTATTGCGCATGCTTATCCGAGGGCCACGGGGCGTGCGGTTCGGAGCGTTCGGAGGGGCTCGCTCCTGCGGGCGTTAGGGGATGATATCTTCGGGTTCTTCGAGGAACCCGAGGTCACGCAGGGCCTTGAGCAGCCCGCCGACCTCTATGGGTTTGGTGAGGTAGATGTCGGCCATGCCGCCGTTGCAGGCAAACTGGAACTGTCTGGCGTCGGCGAGGCAGGAGAGCATGATCACGCGGCAGCGGTGCTGTTTGGAAGTCGAGGCCTCGCGGATGCGCTCCAAGGCCTGCAAGCCGTCGAGCTTGGGCATCATGATGTCCATGACCAGCAGATCGTAAGGCTCGCCTTTCTTTTCAGCGGCCAGGTAGAGGTCGACCCCCTCCAGGCCGTCCGCTGCGCAGTCGCAGGTGCCGAACCGCGACAGCACCGTCTCCAAATACTTCCGGATGACCAGCTCATCATCGACGACCAGTGCTCTCATGGTTCCCCCGCATAGTATGGCCACGTCATCAATTCCACTTTACAGAAAATCAAAACACAATTCGCGACGACAACCAAGTACAACTAACACATCAGACATGCGGAAACAACTACGCAACTCAACAACAGCAACCATGCACAGCCGAGCGTTATTTCTCGCGAAACGCCCACCCGGCGGCAACTCCGCAAGGCCCACAGACACGGGCACGACGTGCACAACGTATTATAAGTTTTATTCATGTGATGCACCTTTCACATCTTTCACTTTCTCATTCATCATGGTAGGATTGATCAACGGTGCAACACTGTGATGATTTCCAGTGGAGGTTTTATGGACGATTATCTCAAAGAGGCCCTTGAGATCGTACGCGCCCAGGCCAGCGTGCGGAACATGACCGAGGAGGAAATCACCTCCATGGTCAAGAATCTGGCCCAGGGCATCCGCTCCATCATGGAGGGGGAACTCGTGGCCACCGAACCCGAACCCCCGGTGGACCCCAAAAAGGCGATTCGGGACAAGAGCATCATCTGCCTGGAATCGGGCAAGGCGTTCAAGGTACTGACCAAGCGCCACCTCGCCAAGTACGGGCTTACCCCTGAAGAATACCGTGAGAAGTGGGGGTACGACAAAGGGACACCCCTTGTTTGCAGGGAGCTGCAGCGGGAGCGCCGCAAGAAGATGAAGGAAATGCAGCTCTGGGAACGGCGCGGGAAGAACAAGAAAAAGTAAAGCATCCGAAGACTCGCGGGGAGTTGCTCCCCGGAGCGCGCCGTCCGGGCCATCAACGCCCGGACGGCGTTCTTGACACTTGAAGCAAGATCAGGAGCCGCTCTCGGCACTCTCCGCCTGGAGCTCCGCCAGCTCGGCCTTGAGCGTGGCAAGCTCCTGCTCCTTGGTTTGCAGCTCCCGGGTCTTGGCCTCATCGCCCTCGGCTTCGGAGCGCAGCTCCTCGATCTCCTCCTCCAGCTGCTCGATGGTCTCCTCAAGCAGTTCCAGTTCGTCCTCGGTTTCCTCATCATCCGAATCACTGGAGGACGAAGCCGACGAGGACTCCTCTGTCGCGCTGGACGAGGAAGCGGACATGTCGATGGTGGCGGTGGTCGTGGTGGCCGCCTTGCTCAAGGTCCCGAATCCGGCCACATCCTCTCCGGACGAACCCTCCCCGGGAGAATCCTCCCCGGCATCCGTGGACATGGCGGCCGTCGTTGCCGTGGCTGAAGCCAGGGACGACTGGTAGCGGCTCAACGCCTCCTCGGACAGGGTCACGGAGTCCTGTGTGATCCCTGAGCTTTTCGCCTCGTCTTGCGCCTGCTCCTCCTCGCGCTGCCGCGCCTCCAGCAGGGGGCTCTGGTCTTCGAGACCCAGCGCCCCGTATCCCGATGTTCCGTCAAGTCCGGCGATGGTCATGGCCATGCTCCTTTGGGTTGCGTGAACTCCCCATCCGCTTATCGGAGAAGCAGCCGCAACTCTTATACGCCAGGCGGGATCTTATGCTTTCTTGATGTTCGGGGCGGCAGCAATGCAGAAGGGCGGCCCGGCGAGGGGCCGCCCTTGCAAGGAGGAGGGAACAGGGCAGTCTGTTCTTGCTACAAAACGGATTCGGGGGCCACGGCGGAGATGCCGAAGGCCTCGCCCACCGCCGGGCAGGTGAGGGTGCCGCCCAGGGTGTTCAGGCCGAGCGCCAGGCCCGCGTCCTCGCGCAGGGCGTCCAGGCCCTTGGCCGCCAGGCGCAGGGCGTAGGGCAGGGTCTGGTTCACCAGGGCGAAGGTGGAGGTGCGGGGCACCGCGCCGGGCATGTTGGCCACGCCGTAGTGGACCACGCCGTCCACCACGTAGGTGGGCTCGTCGTGGGTGGTGGCGTGGATGGTCTCCACGCAGCCGCCCTGGTCCACGGCCACGTCCACGATGACGGAGCCTTCCTTCATGGTGGCGAGCATGTCGCGGGTGATGAGCTTGGGGGCCTTGGCTCCCGGGATGAGCACCGCGCCCACCACGAGGTCCGCCTGCTTCACGGCGTCGCGCAGGTTGGGCTCGTTGGAGCTCATGGTCGAAATGCGGCCCTGGTAGATGTCGTCGAGATATTGCAGCCGGTCGTGGTTGAGGTCCATGACCACCACCTGCGCGCCCAGGCCCACGGCGATGCGCGCGGCATTGGTGCCGACCACGCCCGCGCCGATGACAAGCACGTTGCCGGGCTTGGTGCCGGGGGTGCCGCCCAGCAGGATGCCCCGGCCGCCCATGGCCTTCTCCAGGAAGTGCGCGCCCACCTGGGTGGCCATGCGCCCGGCCACCTCGCTCATGGGGGTGAGCAGCGGGAGCGTGCCGCGCTTGTCCTTGACGGTCTCGTAGGCGATGGAGGTGGTCCCGGCGTCGAGCAGGGCCGTGGTCAGGGGCTCGGCTGCGGCCAGGTGCAGGTAGGTGAAGAGCAGCAGGTCCTTGCGCAGGTAGGGGAACTCCTCGGGCAGGGGCTCCTTGACCTTGATGACCATCTCGGCGCCCCAGGCCTCGGCCGCGGAAACGAGCTTGCAGCCCGCTGCCACGTACTGCTCGTCGGCGCAGCTGCTGCCCAGGCCCGCGCCCGCCTCCACCAGCACGGTGTGCCCCTGGCGGACAAGCGACTCCGCGCCGCCGGGCGTCATGCTGACACGGTTTTCCATCGACTTGATTTCCTTGGGAATGCCGATAATCATCTGGTGCTCCTTGTGCTAAATGTATTCTTTGCCGGTGCGGAAGGCGGCGCGCATGCCGCGCGGCAGGCAGAGCCACTTGCGCCGCGCCTTCATGACCACGAACGACTCGCTGGAGGCGATGCCGCCCACTCCGGCCAGGTCTTCATCCATGAAGCGAAACAGCTCGCCCACCTCCTCGCCCAGGACGACCTCGGCGATGATGTCGTAGCGCCCGGTGACAACCGCCGCCCAGCTTACGTCCGGCAGGGTCGAGACCTGGTCGAGCTTCTGGCCGAGCTGTTCGTGGCTGTGGATGGTCATGCCCACCAGGGCCACGGTGAGGCCCTTGACGTGGAACGGGTCCACCAGGGCGCTGACCCGGCAGATGCCGCCCGCCAGCAGGGCCTTGAGCCGGGTGCGCACCGTGGGCCCGGTGACGCCGAGCTCCTCGGCCAGCTGCCCGGCGGAGCGCTGCCCGTCCTCGGTGAGGGCCGCCAGGAGGCGCTTATCTATTTCGTCAATTTTTTGCTTCATAATTTTCGTTTTGGAAAATTTTCGTGCCAAAGAATTACGTTTTAGAAAAAGCGCTGTCAACTCCATTTTTCGCGGAAGAACTGGCGCGAGCCCCGGGGCGCGGGCTGCGACCAGGGGGAGGCACAGGGCTGGAACGAGGGCCGGAACGCGGCCAGGCGAGGGTCTGGCAAGGCGCGCGGCCGCAACAAAAAACGGCGCCCCCGAAGGAGCGCCGCATGCCATCCGTATATACGTCCGGGCTACTTGCCCTTGGCCACGGGGTAACCCGCCGCGTTCCAGGCGAAGATGCCACCCGGGAAGCGCTTGACGTTGGTGTAGCCGAGCTTGCGCGCCCAGACGGCCGCGTTGTGGCTGCGGCGGCACTTCACGAACCCACAGTAGGTGACGATGAGCTTGTCCTTGTCCGGACCGAGCAGGGCCTCGTATTCGGCCTCGGTCTTGCCGTCGGTCTCGGCGGTGTTCCACTCGGGCATGTCCGGGATGGGGAACAGGAACTGCACTGCGCCGGGCACGTGCTGCTTCACATACGAATCCTCCAGGGGCATGGCGTCCACGATGACCATGGCCTCGCCCTGGTCCATGAGCGCCTTGAGCTCCACGTGGCTCAGCACGCCGTAATCCCCGGCGACCGTATCCTTCACCAGGGCCACGGCTTCCAGGTCCTTGGGCACTTCTGCCTTCATGGCATCCTGGCCGCAGCCTGCCAGGGCAAAGGACAACAACAGTACTCCAACGATCGTCGCTTTCCTCATTCGATCCTCCTCAGGTGGTGCGCGCCGCGAGGAGCGTTTCCTCCGCGCCGCGCTGGTAACGAGCCATCCGGTACAACTTCAGGTAGCCGCAGCAGAACAGGAGCCCCACATCACGCAGCATGGCCTCGCGCAGCCCGTGGAACGCCTGGCCCTTGGGATCCTCCGGGCCGAAGCACCCGCAGTCCACGTCGAGCCCGAGCCAGATGCCCCAGCCGAGCACGAGCATGAACCCCGCCAGGAGCAGGGCCGTACCCCCCACGGCCCACGGGCGGTCGAGCAGCAGGAACACCGCCAGCACGAGCTCCGCCAGCGGCAGGCCTATGGCCGTGGGCAGGAGCAGCGCATCGGGCAGCAGCCCGTACGCCTGGATGACCTCGGCGAAGAGCCGGGGTTCCAGCAGCTTGGGCACGGCCGCAAAAACCAGAACGCCCGCCAGCAGCAGGCGCGCTGCCAGATACGGCGGCCAGGAGAAGACCACGGCTTTGAACATGCCTCTGACTACCTCCCCCCCGGCGGGGAATCCAATGATTATTATCAGTCCCATGGATTGACACCAATAGACCCGGCCTATGGGATGCGGCCTTGAACCCCGGCGGCGCATGGGATACAAGACTCCAACAACCACCAACAACACGGAGCGCGCCTTGTCCGACAAGCAGGTCCTGTCCGTTGCGGAAATCGCCCGGCGGCTGGATGTTCCCGAATCCACCGTGCACTACTGGAAGAACCGCTTCGCCCAGCACCTGCCCTCCGTGGGCGCGGGCAGGCAGAAGCGCTTCCGCCCCGAGGCGGTGGAGGTCTTCGCGGTCATCGCCGAGCTGCTCGGGGCCGGGCACCCCGCCGCCGAGGTCATGGACATCCTGGCCCAGAGCTACCCCCTCACGCCGACCCCCGTCCCCGCCCAGCCCCGGCCCGCCTCCGGCTCCGCCCCGGCACTGCCCGACGCCGAAGTCCTCGCCGACGTGGCCCGGACCATGGGCACGGAAATCGCCCGCTCCATAGGCGACTACATCGGCCGCCTGCTCGACCCCGACATCGCCCAATCCCAGCAGGACGTGCGCCAGATGCGCGAGGAGGTGGACCACGCCAACGCGCTCATCGCCCGGCAGTACGAGGAGCTGGAGGCCCTGCGCGGGCAGAACGGCGAGCTGTGCGGCAAGATGACCGTGCTGGAGAACGAACTGGTGCGCCTGCGCAAGGACCGCCGCGAGATGGAGAAGTTCCTCCTTGACAAGATCGGGAAAATAACTAGCTGACCCCTGCCGGGGGACGCACCGGGCCCAGGGCCCCGCAGACATGCTTCACCGCCGCCTCCCCCGGGGCGGCGGCCCTGTTTCCAACGTACCGAAAGCCGTTTCAAGGAGTCCAACGTGAGCGCGAAAGACACCTTCGAGTTCAAGACAGAGATCAGGCAACTGCTCGACATCCTCATCCACTCCCTCTACACGCAGAAGGAAATCTTCCTCAGGGAGCTCGTCTCCAACGCCTCCGACGCGCTGGACAAGCGGCGCTGGGCCACGGGCGCGAGCGCCGAGGAGGCCGAAGCCGGGCCCGACGCGGAAATCCGCATCACCACCGACAAGGAAGCCGGCGTGCTGACCATCGCGGACACGGGCATCGGCATGACCCGCGAGGAGCTCATCGCCAACATCGGCACCATAGCGCACTCGGGCTCGGCGGAATTTGTCCGGGCCATGGCCGAGAACAAGGAAGGCGAAAAGGGCCAGGACGCGCAAAAGACCATGGAAGGGCTCATCGGGCGCTTCGGCGTGGGGTTTTATTCCGTCTACATGGCGGCGGACGAGGTCACCGTCACCACCCGGCCCCACGGCGCGGGGCAAGGCCATGCCTGGACCTCCGACGGCCAGGGCTCCTACACCATCGAGGACCTGGGCGCGGACACGCCCGAGGGAACCAGCGTGCGCATCGCCCTCAAGCCGGACCTGGCGGAGCAGTTCACCGACCCCGAGGCCCTGAAGCGCATCATCAAGCGCCACTCCAACTTCGTGGCGCACCCCATATACGTGGACGGCGAGCGGGTGAACACCGTGCCCGCCCTCTGGCGCGAGCCCAAGTTCCAGGTCAAGAAGGAGCAGTACGACGAGTTCTACCAGTTCCTGACCTACGACACGGACGAGCCCCTCTCCGTGATCCACACCGCTGTGGATGCGCCCGTGCAGTTCAGCGCCCTGCTGTTCATCCCCAAGCATTCGCGCGACCCCTTCGGCATGGGCCGGGACGACTGGGGCCTCGACCTCTTCGTGCGCCGCGTGCTCATCCAGAAGCAGAACAAGGACCTCGTCCCCGAGTGGCTCTCCTTCGTCAAGGGCGTGGTGGACACCGAGGACCTGCCGCTGAACATCTCCCGCGAGACCCTGCAGGACAACCTGCTCATCCGCAAGATACAGTCCAGCGTGGTCAAGACGGTCATCGCCGACCTCGCCAAAATGGCCGAGACGGACAAGGACACCTACAACCTCTTCTGGGACGCGCACTCCGAAATCCTCAAGGGCGGCTGCCAGGACTACACCCACAAGGACAAGCTCGCCCCGCTGCTGCGGTTCAACTCCTCCATCCATGAGGACCACCTGGAGCTGACGAGCTTCGACGAGTACATCGCCCGCGCCAAGGCCGGGCAAAAGGAAATCTACTTCCTCTTCGGCCCCAGCCGCGAGGCGTGCAGGCTCTCTCCCCATGCCGAAATCTTCCGCAAGAAGGGCCTGGAGGTGCTCTACCTCTACGAGCCCGTGGACGAGTTCATCATGGACGGCCTGCGCGAATACAAGGAGTTCAAGCTCGTCTCCGCCGAGCACGCGGACGCCGCCGCGCTGGACCAGTTCGAGGACGCCGAAACCGAAGAGAAGGCCGAGCCCCTGACCCTCAAGCAGCAGTCCACCCTGGACAAGCTGCTGGAGGCCATGCAGGCGGCCCTGGGCGAGAAGGTCACGGCCGTGCGCGTGTCCAAGCGCCTCTCCGGTTCGCCCGTGTGCCTGGCCAACCCCGACGGGCACGTCACCAGTTCCATGGACAAGATCATGCGCGTCATGACCAAGGACCAGTCCATCCCCTCCAAGGTGCTGGAGGTGAACCCGGACCACAGGCTCGTGCGCAACCTCATGGCCCTGTTCGAGAAGGACGAGGCCGACCCGTACATCACCCGGGCCACGCAGCAGCTCTACGAATCCGCCCTGCTGCTGGAGGGCTACCTGCACGACCCGCACGCCCTGGTGGGGCGCATCCAGGAGCTGCTCACGGATTCGAGCGGCTGGTACCTGAACGCCGAAAAGTAAACCGCGACCAACAAGGCCCCCGCATGGGGGCCTTTTCCTTGGGAGAACCGCATGTTCATCATTCTCGTGAGCTACACGGCCCCGCTGGAGGAGATCGACGCGCACCTGCCCGCGCACCGCGAGTTCCTGGCGCGGCAGTACGAGGCGGGCCGCCTGCTCCTCACCGGCCCGCAGAACCCGCGCGAGGGCGGCGTGATCCTGGCCCGAGGAGGCATGCCCCTGCCCGAGGTGGAGGCCATGGTGGCCGAAGACCCGTTCAAGGTCGCTGGCGTGGCGAGCTACCGCATCGTGGAATTCTCGCCCAACACGGCCGCGCCCGAGCTGGCCGGGCTCAAGGAAATCTAGCGGGCCATCGGCGCTGCCCCGCCCGGGGCCCGGCCCAGGGCCAGCTCGCGTATCTCGCGCACGCGGGCGATGTAGCGCCGCCGGAACTCCTCGCCGTTGGCCGTGAAGCCCTCGGCCTTCCCCTCCTGGGCCTCGCACCAGCGGGCCAGCGCGGGCGAGGGCCGGAGCATGGCCCAGCGGTGGACCATGTGCAGGGTGTGGTGGCACACGGGCATGAACCCGGCGCACTCCGCCAAGAGCGGGCCGAAGTCCGTGTCCGGTTCATGGAAGAAGCGGTTCACGGCCCCGGCCGCGTCGTAGTTGCCGCCGGTGGAGAGCAACGCGCGCATGCGCCCCGCATCCAGCGGCCGGGGCGCGTAGGGCTCGGCCCACTCCGAGGGCGGCTCCTCAGCCGCGCTCCAACAGAGGCGTCCCGTCTCCAGAAATTCCTTCACCTTGGCGGCCAGGGCTGGCCAGAGCGGGCCCACGTGCTCCAGGTCGCGCTTCATGGAGACGAGCCGCGCGCGCCCCGGCTCCCCGGCCACCTCCACGCGCAAGAACGGGCAGTGCAGGTCCATGTCCTTGCCGCCTTCTGCGTTGCTCCCGTTCCAGGCCCCGGCAAAGGCGCGGTCCGCCTCCAGCAGGTGGCATCCGCCCAACTCCCCTGCCAGGGCATGCAGGAAGGGCCCGGCCTCGCGCCAGGCGCTGGCCCAGCAGGCGAGGTAGGAGTAAGGCTCCGGGCCGAAGGCCGGGTAGTGCGAAAGCTGGGTGCCAAGGAGCATGGGCGTATGCGGGTAGGCCGCCCGCAGCGCGGCCAGGAACTGGGCCCAGCGGTTCAGGTAGTCCATGGCCGGGAGCTTCACCTGCCGGAAGCGGGCCTTCATCCAGGCCTCGAAGGCGGGCTCGGCCGTCCAGGCGGCCGGGTCCACGAAGAAGAGCCAGCCGTCTTCATGGGCGAAGAGCGGCTCGTTTTCATGGAACAGGTTGACCACGAAGAGCTCGGGCGCGGGGTCGTCGGGGGTGATGGCCTGGAACTGGTTCTTCAGGGTGCGGCCGTGGAGGTAGGCCTCCAGCGGAAAACGCGCGGCCCACTCCAGCAGCTCCGGCGGCACGCGCCCGCTGGCCGAGAGCGGGCCCAGCGGCGTGGCCAGCGGGCGAAACTCGCTCGCAAGCCCCGCGCCCGCGAGCGCCCGGCCCAGAAACTCCATCTGGCAATTGCCGAACAGGTAGATCATGCGCTCTCCGGGTTGTTGTTGCCCATGCCTGAGGAAAGCAAGATGGATGCCGGAAAATTCGCCGCCTTCCGCACCCCTGTCAATAGGGCAATCCCGTCCTTTTGCTTTCCATTCGCCTTCCATTCTCGTCCAGGGCCGAAAACCGGGGCTATGCTCCCGGCAAACGCCGGAACGCTGGCCCTGGAACGCGAGCCCCCGAAACAGGGGTTCGGGCCCGGCAAAGCGGCGGGACCTCCCCGCCCCCGGCCAAGCACAAGGAAAGAAACATGAGCATCGAAATGCAGACCCCACCCTTCCGCATGGACATGGAACGGGACAGCAGGGGCAGGATCACCCGCAAGACCGAGCAGGTGCGCGGAAAAGAACCTCGCACCCTCGCCTACACCTACGACGAGGGCGGCAGGCTCACGGGGGTGGACACGGCCCTGGGCCAGATCGAAACCTACCTCTACGAAAACGGCCTGCGGGTGGAAGCGCAGTCCGTGGAGCCGCAGTTCGAGTACGTACGCTTCGCCTACACCACGGACCAGAAGGGCGACGTTCGCCTGGCCAATCTCGGCGGTTCGAAGGGGAGAGCCATGGTCGAGCACGACGACGCGGGGCACCGCATCCTCGTGGAGCATGGGGACGCAAGCGAGCACTACCGCTATGCGGACGGCAGGCTGCTGGCCATGCGCAGGGAGGTGCGCGGCGAGCCGCCCCTGGTGGTTGAATACGCGCACGACGGCCAGGGCGGCCGGGCAGCCAAGTACGTGAACGGCCAGCTCGCGGAGATGTACGAGTGGGCGGACGCGCTGCGACTTGCCCGCTGCCGCACGGCCCGCGCGGACATGGAGTTCGGGTATCGGGAAAACGCGCGCATCCCCTTTGCCATGACCCTGAACGGCCGGACGTTCTATCTGTTTTATGACCAGGTGGGCAGCCCGCGAGTGGTTGCCGACGAACGCGGAAACGTTGTACAGGAAATCCGGTACGACAGCTTCGGTCGTATTGTTGAATCGGTCGGCGCGTTGACGGATGCAGGCATCACCCTGCCCATCGGCTTCGCGGGCGGGCTCTATGACCCAGACCTGGGCCAGTGCGGCTACGTCCGCTTCGGCCTCAGGGACTACGACCCCTTCACGGGCCGCTTTACCGCGAAAGACCCGCTGGGCTATGCGGCGGGCGACCCGGACCTGTACGGCTACTGCCTGGACGACCCGGTGAACGGGGTTGATCCGACGGGGCTGCAAGAGGAAGCAGTCGACCCGGAGCAGCGCTCCTGGGCATACAAGTATCTCAGGCCACCCCTTTTGAAACCGCAAGGGGACCCGGACAGGGATGCGGCAGAAAGGGAGATGAATCGTGCACTGAAGGAATGGGGAGGCGTGATGATGAACGGTGGCCACTGGGCTGGCGGGGTCATTCAGGAATGTGCCGAGGCGAACGCGACATTGGGTTGCGTTCCCAAAGGTATCGTCAACTCCGTTGCTCCGGGCCTTCTCGACTTATGGGAGTAGCGATTTGAAATCACATTCGTCCGAGAGGAGGGAGACCGCTCTCCTCTCGCTCATTTTCGGCGTTTTGTCCCGCCTGCTGCTGCTGGCGGGCGGGCTGCTCCTGCTGCTCGGCGCAAAGCAGCGCATGATCGGAGCATGGATTGAAACGACCCCGGTGCAATTGTCCTGGGGAATTCTGGCATATCTTGTGTCCGTTCTGCTTGTTGGGCACCGGAAACGCTACTATTTATGGCTATTCGTGCTCATGCAGGTCCTGTTTTTCAGTTTTGCGCTCCTTGTCTGCGGAGCAGTGCCGGAGCACAGGCTCACCTATTACGCCGTGTTGGCGCTGATGATGGTCGCGGCCTGTTTCGTGGGCCGCCATCGCTCCCTGCGGGAAGGTAGCAGCCCCCAACCCGGGCCGGGCATGGTCCACGAGATCAGCTTTGCTGTTCTGGGCGGTTTTGGCGCACTGGTGAGCGCCTTTCTGGTCAGCTTCCCGTTGTCGTGGAGCGTTGGCCTGTATCTGGCCGTTACGCTGTGCTGCCTGACATGGTCCTGCCTTGGCCCGGCCCGGACACGGCGGGCCGTCCTCCTTCGCGCGGGGTTCGCTCTGGTGCTTGTCAGCCCGCTGGTGCTCACCGTAAGGGTGCTTGATATGATGGAAATGCTGCACGTGCACATGGCCCTGATGCTGCTGTGCTTTCTGACTGTGATGGCGAGTTCGGCCATGCTTCTTCGCCAAAGAGGGTGGGCCGTGGAATAGACCGTTCCGTGTTATGGGGCTGCTTTGTCTTGTTCTGCGTGGCGCAATGCGCCTTACTCCGCGAAATCTTCAAGGAACCAAATGCACAAATATCTCGTTCTGACCTGCTTTGTCCTGCATGCGCTCTATCTCTCAAGTCCCTACGTGCTGACCATGATGACCCCGAAACATGCGAACGAGCAGCTCATGACGGCTATTTTTTACGCATTCTCGTACTGTATCTCCCTGTATGATTTCAAATATATAAAATACTTCGCCATCTTTTCATACGCAGTCATCCTCTACAGGGTGGTCCCCACGTTTTTCATGAAGGGCATGTATGACTTTCCGTTTCTGCTCGCAGGCAGTGTTCTTGCCGCTGCATGTTCTGTGGCAATAATAGTCAATTTGATCAGGAACAAAGGACCATACGAACTGAAGGACAGGACGAACAAGCT
>JBFWJM010000028.1:0-19724 GCA_050253205.1 Desulfovibrionaceae bacterium | reverse complement strand
CAGGCCAGGGGCCCACGCCCCTGGACCCCGTTTCGGGTGTTGCCATGTGCTTCTCGCGCCACGCCGGCCCCCTAATCGCCGTCCGCGTAGGACCCGCGCAGGACCCGCGCTGGACCTGGACAGGACCTTCCGCTCGGAGCGCAAACACGCTATGGTCGACTCCGGCGGGAGGGAAGGAGGCACCAATGCGGCCCATAGCCTTGCTCACGGATTTCGGCCATGACGACCCCTACGCCGGGCAGATGCGCGGCGTGCTCGCGCGGCTCGCGCCCGGCGCGCCCGTGCTCGACCTCACCCACGGCGTGGCCCCGTTCCAGGTGGGCCAGGGGGCGTTCTTCCTGGCGGCCTCCCTGCCGCACTTCCCGGACGACACGGTCTTCGCCTGCGTGGTGGACCCTGGCGTCGGCACCGGGCGGCGCATCGTCCTGGCGGAGCTGGGGGCCATGCACCTGCTCGCCCCGGACAACGGCCTGCTCGGCCTGGCCCTGCACCGCCGAGAGGCCCGGGTGTACGACGTTTCGGCCCACGCCGAGGGAGCCTCCAGCACCTTTCACGGGCGCGACGCCTTTGCGCCGCTGGCGGCGGCCCTTGCCCGGGGCGAGCCCCCCGAGCGCCTGGGCAGGGAGATGGACGCCCTTTCCCTGGTCCGGTCGGACGCCTGCGCGCCCACGGAGCTCTCCGAAGACCAGGCCGGGCGCATGGTCCAGGCCCACGTGCTGCACATCGACCGCTTCGGCAACGTGGTGGTCAGCCTGCTGCCGGGCGCACTCTTCGAGCGCGTGGCCCGACTCTCCCCTCCGGCGGACGAGACGCCTCAGGCCAGGAGGGACGGCGAGCGCCGGGGCCCGCGCATGGTGCGCACCTACGCGGACCTCGACTATGGCGAGCTCGGCCTGCTCACGGGCAGCCAGGGGTTCCTGGAGCTGGCCGTGAACCAGGGCTCGGCCGCCGAGCTTCTGGAGACCAGCCTCGGCGACGTCATCGAACTCGGCATGCCCGACTGACCTCCACTCCGAATAGCCAACACTTAACCCACACCACGACTCCGCCCATGCCCCTCAAGCCCTCCGGTTTTCTCGCGGCCCTCGCGTTCCTCACCCGCCTCGCCCCCGGCCGACGCCTGGACGACGCCGCCGTCGGTTCGGCCATGCCTTATTTGCCCCTGGTGGGGCTGGTGCTCGGGGCGCTGTGCGTGGGCCCGTTGTGGCTGGGCGTGCTTCGGAGCTTTCCGCTGGTGCAGGCGTGGCTCGCGGTGGTGCTGCTCATCTGGCTCACCCGGGGGCTGCACCTGGACGGCGTGGCGGACATCTGCGACGGGGTGGCCGCGCATCTGGACAGGGAACGCTTCTGGGAGATCATCAAGGACAGCCGCGTGGGCGCGTTCGGCGTGCTCGGGCTGGTGCTCGCCGTAAGCGGGCAGATCATCTTCCTGGGCGAGCTGTTCTCTGCCGGGCTGTTCGGCTCGGCGCTCTTCGCGCCCGTGGCCGGTCGGTGCTGCGCCGTGGTGCTGGGCCATGCGCACCGGGGCCGCACGCGCCCGGGGCTGGGGAGCCTCTTTCTCGCCGGGGCCACGCGGGGCGCGCTGGCCTTTGCCGTGCTCACGACCCTGGCCGCCGGGCTCGCCCTGGCCTGGCTGGGCGACGGGCCAGGCCAGGAAGCGGGCTCGGGGATGGGCCACGCCCTCGGGCAGCTCGCGGGCGCGGTCATCGGCGCGGCGCATTTCCAATTCCCCCTGCATGCGCTGGCCCGGCGGGTGGGCGCGCTGAACGGCGACTTCCTCGGCTGCTCCATCGTGGCCGGGGAGTGCGGGGCCATGCTCGGCATGCTCGTCGCCGCCTCATGAACTCCAGGAACCGCAAGGAGACACCATGCGAGACATGACGAAACCGACCTCTTTCTTCATCCTGGCGCTGGCCGCGCTCCTGATCGCGGGCTGCGCCCCGAAGGTGCAGCTCTTCACCGACGCGGCCGACCCTTTGGAGGAATACGTGCTGGAGGGCGAGGGCAAGGCCAAGCTGGCGTACATCCCGCTCACGGGCGTGATCTCCGACTCGCCCGCGCAGGGGCTGCTGCGAACGCGACCCTCGGTGGTGCAGGAGGTGGTCAGCAGGCTGAAGCTCGCCGAGGCGGACGAGGCGGTGCGCGCGGTGGTGCTGGCCGTGGATTCCCCGGGCGGCACGGCCACGGCCTCGGACATGCTCTACCACGAGATCGGGGCCTTCAAGGAGCGCACGGGCAAGCCCGTGGTGGCCGTGTTTCTCGACGTGGCCGCCAGCGGTGGCTACTACGCGGCCCTGCCCGCGGACCGCATCCTGGCCCACCCCACCACGGTGACGGGCTCGGTGGGCGCGGTGTTCTACCAGCCGCGCGTGCATGGCCTGCTGGACAAGCTCGGGGTGGAGGTGGAGGTGGCCAAGTCCGGCCGGAACAAGGACATGGGCTCGCCCTTCCGCGAGCCGAGCGACGAGGAGCGCGAGCTGGCCCAGGGGATCATCGACGAGCTGGCCGGGCGGTTCCTGGAGCTGGTGCGCCAGCACCGCAAGCTCGGGGCCGGGGCCATGGAAACCGTGGCCACCGCCCGGGTGTTCACGGCGTCGCAGGCGCTGGATCTGGGGCTGGTGGACGAGGTCGGCTATCTTTCCGATGCCTTTGGCGCGGCCAGGAAGCTTGCCGGAGTGGCGGACGCCCGGGTGGTGGTCTACCGCCAGGAGCCCCACGCCAACGACACGGCGTACAACACCATGGCCGCCCAGCCGTGGCAGCCCTCGCTGCTCGGGGGCGCGGCCGGGGTGGACGCGGCCTGGCTCCTGCCGCCGCGCTCCGGGTTCTGCTACCTCTGGCTCGGCCCGCGCTGACGGCCTACGGTCATGCCCCCCTGATCATGGCCCCTGGTTATGGCCCACGACCATGGCCTACGACCATAGCCCACGATGAAGGCTGACGCCCCCCAAGCGGCAGCCCCGAAAAGCTTGAGCGACCGCTCGCCGAACGCGGCGAGGTCGCATCAGTTCGCGGGAGATCGGGATGCTGGCTGCGAGCAATGGCGCGCGAGCAGCTGCGAGAGCAACTGGGAGAGCAAACGGCCGACCTTGGCGGCGGCGAAGTCCCGCGCGCGCACCGCGCCGCGCGCGCCGCGCTCCCTGGCCTCCTCCGGGTGCTCCAAGACCTCGGCCATGGCCCGGGCCAGCGCGTCCTCGTCCGCAACCGCCCAGCGCATCCCGGGCGTGAAGAACGGCGGGCAGCGCACCAATTCGTCCTGGGAAATGGCCTCCAGCCGGAAGGGCACGAGCCAGGCCGTGGACGAATCCAGAAAATCCAGGCACCCGGAATACCCCGTGGCCACCACCGGGCGGCCAAAGGCCATGGCCTCGCTCATGCCGAGCCCCCAGGCCTCTGCGCGGTGGGCCGAGACGTAGCAATCGCCCAGGGCATGCAGCGCGGCCATCTCGCCGTCCGTGAACTCGCTGGTCAGGGAGACGACCCCGGGCAGCCCGGAGAGGTCCAGGGCGTGGCGGTATTGCTTGACCACCAGGCGGCAGGAGGGGCGGCAGGGGGCGCGGCCGTCCGCCCGGGCGCGCAGGCGCATGCCCCGCAGGGCCGCATAGGCCCGCAGCAGCCCGGGCAGGTTCTTGCGCGGGTTGGCCCCGTCGCAGATGGTGTAGAAGGTATGGGGCGGCTCGCCCGGGCCGTCGCCCAGGAGCCTGCGCACGCGGACGAGGTCATCACGGGAAAAGCGCTCCCGGGCCACCACGTGCGGCGCGACGCTGACGGGCGGCCCGCCCTCGCCCAGCCCCTGGGAGAGCAGCCCCCGAGAGAGCAGCCCCGCGCTGAAGGCCGAGCAGGTCCAGACCGCGTCCACCCCTTGCAGGGGGGCGATGAAGTCCGGCGGGGCGGGGTCCGTCTCCACCACGCAGTATGCGGCAACGGGCACGCCGGGTGCAAGGCCCGCCAAGGCCGCCCTGTGCGTGTGGAAGTAGACGGGCTCGTCGTGGACCACGGCCACCTCTGCCCGGGAGGGTTCGTCCACCAGCTCGTTCCCGGCCAGGGCCAGGGCGCGGCGGTTGGCCTCCCCGGCGCGGCGGTGGCTCACGTAATCCGAAAGCAGGTACAGCACCCTCACGCTTGGCTCCTCCCGCCCCGGGGGCTCACGACGCGCGCTCCAGCAGGTCGTGCTTGAGGGCCCAGAGCACCAGGGCCCGGGCCAGGGAGAGGCCGTGCGCCCGCCTGGGGCCGTCAGAGCCGTCCGGGCCGTTCGCGCCGTCTTCCTCGGCGTCTTTCCCGGCGCTTCCGGTCAATGCGGCCTCGGGGCCGGGTGCCAGGCGCTCGGCCAGGGCCCCCAGGGTCGTGGGCTTGCGCGCGGCAAAGAGCGCGCGGCGCAGGCCTTCCTTGTCCACCACCTGGGCCAGCCCGGGGTAGACCACGGGCAGCTCCCGGCCCTCCAGCACGCGCTCCCCGGCCGGGGAAAGGCGCAGGGCCAGGTCGTCCGCTGCCGGGGCCGAGGCATAGTGGCCGAAGAGCGCGCCGTAGCGCGCCTCCAGCGGATGCGCCCCGGAAAACCGCTCCGCCGACAGGGTCCAGAGTTCCTCCCAGAGTTCCAGATGCCTGCGCACCACCCTTGCCCAGGTGAACTCCCGCTCCAGGTGTCGCCGCCCGGCCGCGCCCATGGAGGCGCGCAGCTCCGGCGAGCGCACGAGGGAGAGCAGGGCCTCGGCCAGGGCGGGCACCTCCACCACCGTGCGCTGGGCCAGCAGCAGGTGCGAGTCGGACCCGAAGAGCACCGGGGCGAGCGCGTCCACGTCCGGGGTCGCGGTGTCGGCCAGGGTCGGCACCAGCAGGCCGTCCGTGCCGTGGCGCACCAGGTCGCGGTAGCCGTCGTAGTGCGAGGCGAGCACGGGCAGCCCCGCGCTCTTGGCCTCCAGGATGGAGAGCCCGAAGGTTTCCTGGGGGTTGTCGGCTATGGATATGAACACGTCCGCAGCGCGGAAGAGCTCAGCCTTGCGGGCCTCGTCCGGGCGGGAATCCACCCGCACCTCCACCCCGGCGCGCGCGCCCATGGCCGCCACGGCCTCGTGGTAGTTTTCGCCGTCCGCCACCCAGCCGCCGAGCATCAGGAGCACCTCGCCCAGGTCGAGCCCGCGCGCGGCGCAGCGGGCCAGGGCCGCCACCAGGGGCAGCAGGTCCATCTTGGAGTGGTGGGAGATGCGCCCGAACACGAGGAGCACGACCTTGCCCGGGGGGATGCCGAGGCGCTCCCGGGCCCGGGCGCGCTCGCTCGCCGTGGCCGGGGCCAGGGCGCCAGGGTCCGTGCCCAGGGGGATGCGCCTGAGCGTCGGCCCGGGGTGGGTCTGCTCGTCGAGGCCGTACCCCGCTCGCAGGGCCGCGAACTGCCTGCGCACCACCTCCTCGCCCCGGCGGGAGGTGCAGACGATGCAGTCGCGCGGGGTGGTACCGGGCCAGAGGTGGGCCAGGAAGGCGGCGGGGTAGTCCGCGTAGGAAAGGGAGTGGATGGGCCCGGTAATGGGAAAAAGCTCTGGCGCGTGGAGGTTGCGCAGCCGGGCCACGGCGTGCTGGTGGCAGATGCAGTCCGAAAGGTGGAACACGTGGTGGCCGCCCCGGGCCAGCTCCCCGGGCAGGGCCGCCCGGGCCAGGGTGCGCAGCTTGCCCGCCCGGCCGGGAAAGCGCTCCCGCGCCTGCTCCAGAAACTCCTCCGCGCGCTGCCGATTCTCCAGGAAGAAGTGGTACTCGTCGAAGGGGTCTGCCTCCAGCAGGGCGGAGAGGAAGCCCGCATTGGCCACCTTGCGGCCGAGCACGGGCCCGGATTCCAGGAAGGGATCAAGGGTGGCGAAGATGCGTTTCATGGGACTCCTTGCGGCCTTTTCCCGCACAAACCCCGGGGCTTGATGCGGGGCGGCGACGCCATTTTGACGCCGCAAGCCCGGCAATGCAAGCCCTGTTCCCGTGCCATGCGCCGCCATAGCAGGAAAAACCCTTCCTGGCCTTCATCTTGCACGAATGCCCGTGCGAAGCCAGTGCGGCAGAATCTGCATGCTTCGCGTCCGCAAGGAGGCACGACCTATGAGACGTGAACACCGGCCGGAGCTCATGTGGGGCCTGGGCCTGACGGAAAGAGAACAGCGCGCCATCGCCAACGCCGCCGGACACGGGTTCGAGCTGCGGAACTTCGCCGCAGCCAACCAGCCCTGGAAGCGCGAGCTGGAGCAGGCCGACCAGCCCTCCATCCTCTGGGTGCCCTGGCATATCTGGGAATCCATGCCCGAATTCCGCCGCCAGGCGTACCGGAGCATGGAGCACACCCAGCGCGTGCTGCTGCTCGATGCGGACGCCGCCACCCCGGACTACGAACACATCCTGGAGCAGGGCTTCCTCACCTCCGTCACCGCGCCCATCACCCGCGCCAAGATGCAGGACGCCCTGTTCCGCGCCAAGGAGGTGGCCAGCCTCTACTCCGACCTCTATTCCATGACCGAGGAGATCATGCTGGAGCGCGAGCTGCTCAAGCGCAAGACCGACCAGCTCCTGTTCCTCAACAAGCTCCTGGCCACGGTGAGCGAGACCCTGGACCCCGGCGAGATCCTCACCCGGGCCACGGAGCTGCTCGCCCTGCTCGTCCCGGTGAAGACGGCCCAGGCCGTGTTCTGGCACAAGCCGGACGATTCCCCGGAAAACGAGCTCGACATCTTTCTGCCCTATCCCCTGGTGGACAAGGCCGCCGCCCGCTGGACCGATTTTCTCATCGAGGCCGCCATCCGCAACGGCGGCGGGCCCGTGGGCACCTTCCAGCTCATCCACCTGGAGCACCATTCGCGCAGCCAGGCACCCATGCCCGAGAACGGCCGCGTGCTGAACCTGCCGCTGAAGGCCGGGGGCGAGAGCTTCGGCGTGCTGGTGCTGCTGGCCGAGCCGAGCGTCCGCCTGGCCAAGGACCAGGTCCAGACACTGCGCGCCGCCAGCTCGCACCTGGGCCTGGCGCTCAAGAACGCCATGCTCTTCCGGCAGGTGAAGGTCCAGGCCGCGAGAGACGCGCTGACCCGCGTGAGCAACCGCCGCGCCTTTGACGAGGCCCTGCTCACCGAGCTGCACCGCTGCCAGCGCTACGACACGGACCTCTCGCTGCTGATGCTCGACCTCGACCACTTCAAGACCATCAACGACACCTACGGCCACCCGGCCGGGGACGACGTCCTGCGGGCCATCGGCCGCATCCTGCACTCCACGGTGCGCTCCACGGACGTGGCCGCGCGCTACGGCGGGGAGGAGTTCGCCGTGCTCCTGCCGCACACCTCCGAGGGCGACGCCTGGAGACTGGCGGAGCGCATCCGCGAGGCCGTGGCCGAGGAGCGCTTCGAGGCGGAGGGCGCGCCCTTCTCGGTGACGGCGTCCATCGGCGTCTCCTCGCTCAAGTCCGGCTCCCTTGCGGGCGAGGACGACCTGCTGCGCAACGCGGACCAGGCCCTCTACGCGGCCAAGGCCAATGGCCGGAACATGGTGGTCGGCGCGGCGCAGGCCGCCCAGGCCGCTGTTCACGCTTGAACGGGAAACGACCTCTGCTACAAACCAAGATGCCCCGTTCCCGGGGCATCTTGTCTTATCAGCTAAAGCAGGGACGTATTGAGGTATCGAACGTTCTCGTCGCCTCTGCCGCCTCAACCTGATCGATGTGCGGTTTGAGCTCAACGAGACGCTTCGCCCTGGCTTCCTCGGGAAGGGTTTCATCCTCAAGGTAGACCATGAGAGCTGTTCCAAGCTTCTCCAAATCCACGACACCCTTGCCGCCCAGGCACTTGGCCACGGAATCAATGGCCTGGTGCCACGGTTGCACGTTCTTCGAATGCCTTTCCAGCAATCTTTTGCCAGCGTCGCTCAAATCCATTTGTGGTCCATACGGAGGGTTGTATTTATATTCTATCAACCCCTCGGTACGCATCTCGCCGATGATATCGTGAAAATCAAAAGAATACGGGCCATGCTTGTACAATATGAAACCGAGGTCAGACGGAACGCCTCCGAGTTTTTCCAAAAAATACATGGCCTTTTGAAGATGGGTCTCTCCGCACCAGCTTCCGGCACTTCGCAGGGAGCTGATCAGTTGGAGGGCTGTCGCCTGACGCACGGCGCTGGTCATGACATCTCTCCTTTTTTTGCTCGCTTAAATACCGCCTCTCGATTGGCATCAACCCAATCGCGGGCCTTTTCAAACAATTCCGGCTCAACAAAAAGGTAATCGGTTGAAACGGGAGGAAAATCCCTGAGCAGTTGTGATTCGTTCCTGACATAGACGGACCTGTCATCCACCCAGACGGGGAAATCCTCCGCCAGTTGCGTTTTTTTACCGTAATCATCTATCCGGACGTTGTCACTACCATACCGCTCGATCAAGGCCTCCTGCAGTGCCTTCAGCGGGGCATCACACTTTTGGCGATCGTCATTCGTCAACTGGTAGACCTTCTTGTAATGACCCCTCTTCATAAGTCTTCTCGCAGGTTCGTGCCCAACGCGCCCCGGGTCGTCCGCAGCAAGCCGGAGTTCCACCAAGATTTCATTGTCCGTGAGGTTGAGGAACTCCTCGTGCTCGACTGGAAGCCCCTCCGGATATATTAACTCCATAAATTCACGCAAATGGATATCATAAATCCTTCGGACATGATGGCAATACACCTGCGAAAACATAAGGTAACGGGCCATCACGAGTGATTCGGCGGCCTGAAGTCCTCCAACTTCTACACCAATGGCCGGTTCACTAGTCTGCCCGCCTTCGACGTCATCCTCAATTGCACTCGGCAGTATTCGCAATGTGGAAATCAAACGTTGATGGTCAAACCTGCCATAGGAAACTCCAGTATGGAGCGAATCGCGAAGCAGATAGTCCATCCTGTCGGCACCAAATGCTTCTCCAACTATGATTTCTGAAACAATCGTATCCCATACAGAAAATGCTACTGACCCATCAATTTTCGCTGCTTCCTTTCTTCCAACAGCAAGCTTTGCGACAAGGCTAGGATCGAGATTTAAGGCTTTCCAAAAGGGAGCCATCTCATCGCTCAAGATGAGCTTCCATGTCAGGTGCTCATGCGTAGTCTTTCCAGGCAGCAACTCCTCCGCCCCATGTGAAAAAGGGATATGTCCCAAATCATGGCACAGCGCGGCCATCCGTAAGGCAATCCGATAGGTCCGACGATCATTATCATCCGAAATCTCGGGTATTGATCTTCCTGTTTTTTCATCAACGGCCATCAAATTCCTGGAGTCCGTCAATACGTCATAAATCTTTGTGGCCAGTTCCATCACCCCCAGGGAATGTTCAAAACGGCGATGGGTTGCCCCCGGATACACCAAGAAGCTCGTAGCAAGGTGATGAATATGGCGAAGGCGCTGAAACGGTCTGGAGTTGATGACCGCCCGTTCTTTGCTTGAGCATGTGATAAAACCATGCACCGGATCGCGAAATTCATGTAGATTCTTCGCCATCTCTCCCCACGGCTTCTTTATTCATGTATTGGCTACCCGGAAACACATAATCGATACCAGGCCACCTGTCTAGAGAAAGCCTAGATTGCACATCTTGACTCCCGCGCCGAATGCGGGCACTTGGGCCGTGGAGGCGTTCATGAACGAAACACTCTGGCTCGGATTCCTGCTGCTCGACCTGTGCGTGGTCCTCGCCGTGTACCGGTTCTTCGGGCGCGTGGGGCTCTATGGCCTCATCGTCTTCAATCTCATTCTCTGCAACATCCAGGTGCTCAAGCTGGTGGAGCTCTTCGGGCTCACCACCACCCTGGGCAACGTGCTCTACGCCAGCGTGTTTCTCTCCACCGACATCCTGAGCGAAAAACACGGCAAGGCCGAGGCGCGCCGCGCCGTGCTCCTCGGGTTCACGGCCCTGGTCATGGCCACAGCCTACATGCAGATCGCCCTCAGGTTCACCCCCAGCGAGGCGGACTTCGCCCAGCAGAGCCTGGCCACCATCTTCGGCTTCTTCCCGCGCGTGGCCCTGGGGTCCATCCTGGCGTACCTCGTCTCCCAGATGCACGACGTCTGGGCCTTCCACGCGGTGAAGGCACGCACGGGGGAGCGCCACCTCTGGCTGCGCAACAACGCCTCCACCCTCGTCAGCCAGCTGCTCGACACGCTCATCTTCTGCTTCGTGGCCTTCTGGGGCGATGCGGCCTTCCCGGCCCCCGTGTTCTGGAACGTGGTGCTCACCACCTACCTGTTCAAGCTGGTGGTGGCCCTGGCCGACACGCCGTTCCTCTATGTGGCGCGGCGCATCCGGCCCACGGGCGGCCCCCTGGTCGGGGCGGCCTAGACACTCTCGCCCCCGGGCAGAAAACGGACCAGCAAAAAGGGCACCCCAGGGTGCCCTTTCTCGTTACTCGTCATGAAGAAACGTCTTCGCGCTACTGCGTCGGCTTCTTGCTGACCATCACGGGCTTCTCCCCGCTGACAGCCTCGGCCGCGTCGCGCAGCACGCGCGTCTGGGAAGGGGTCCCGGTGAAGGGCATGCGCACCCGGTACCAGGTGGAGCCCGAGGCCTGACCCTCGTTCACCTCGGCGGCCACGCCCCGCTCGCCCAGGCGCGCGGCCAGCTCCTCGGCGGCGGTGCGGTCCTTGAACGCGGCCGCCTGATACACGTAGGCGAAGCGCTGCTCGCCGGGCTCCGGCGCTGGAAGATTGGCGGGGTCGTAGCCCTGCGGCGCGGCGGACTCTGTGGATTCAGCGGCGGATTCGGGCGCTGCCTGGGCCTGGGGCCCGGCGTCGGGCGCAGCGTCAGGAGCGGCATCAGAGACGGCGCCAGGCGCGACTGCCGGAGCCGTTGCGGCGGGCGCGGGCTCCGAGCCCGTGCGCGCCAGCTGGTCCTGGTAGCCGAGCTCCTCGGCCTTGAGCACCTCGGCCACTGGCTCGGCCGGGCCGCCCTCCCCGGAAGCCCCCTCCCCGGAAGCCTCCCCCAAGGAATCAGCACCCTCGCCGTGCACGGCCACTCCGGCCTCCCCGCCGGGCGCCTCCACGGGCACGTACCCGCGCCCCACCAGCACCCCGAAGAGGAAGAACACGGTGAGCGCGAAGGCCGCCCCCGTCCCGGCCCAGACCAGGTCCATGACGCTCATGGAGAACGAATACGTCTTGCGGTCCCGTCGTGGGGCGTTGGCAGCGCTCATTTGTCGCCTCCTGCGGCCTGTTACATGCTCTCCGGCGCGCCCACCCCGAGCAGGGAGAGCCCGTCGGCCACCACATCCGCCACACAGGCGAGCAGCAAGAGCCGCGCCCGGCAGCGCGCGGGCTCGGCCGAGAGCACATGATGGATGGTGTAATATTTGTGCAGGGCCGAGGCAAGTTCCTGGAGATACGCGCTGACAATGTGCGGCGAAAGCTGCGCGGCCGCGTTCTCCACGGTGTCGGGGTAGCGGTCGAGCAGCATGAGCAGCTCCATGTCCTCGGGGGTGTCCAGGCCGGAGAGGTCGCCGCCGGGCTCGGCCGGAGTCAGCCCTTCGGCCTCGGCCTTCCTGAGCATGGAGCGCACCCGCGCGTGGGCGTACTGCACGTAGTACACGGGGTTGTCCATGGTCTGGCGCTTGACCAGCTCCAGGTCGAAGTCGAGGTTGGAGTCGGACTTGCGGGAGAGGAAGATGTAGCGCGCGGCGTCGCGGCCCACCTCGTCCACCACGTCCTTGAGGGTCTCGAACTGCCCGGCCCGGGTGGACATGGCGATCTGCTCGCCGTCCTTGAGCAGGTTCACGAGCTTCACCAGGAGCATCTTCAGCTCCCCGGGATGGCCCAGGGCCTCCACGGCGGCGGCCATGCGCGGCACGTAGCCGTGGTGGTCCGCGCCCCAGATGTCCACCACCAGGTCGAACCCACGCTTGAACTTGTTGTCGTGGTAGGCGATGTCCGAGGCGAAGTAGGTGGTCTCACCGCTGGATTTGCGCAGCACGCGGTCCTTGTCGTCTCCGAAATTGGTGGACCGGAACCAGAACGCGCCGTCCTTGTCGTAGGCGAGGTCGTTCTTGCGCAGGTCCGCGAAGGTCTCCTCCACCTTGCCGTCGGTGACGAGGCTCTTCTCCGAAAACCAGACGTCGTGGCGCACGCCGAAGGCGTCGAGGTCCTCGCGGATGGTCTGCATGATGCACGCCGTGCCGACCTGCTTGCAGAGTTCCACGGCCTCCTCCTCGGGCAGCTCCAGCAGGTGCTCGTGCTGGGCGATGACCACCGCGCCGATGTGCTTGATGTAGTCGCCCTTGTACCAGTCCTCGGGCTCGGCGGGGTTCTGGCCCAGGGCCTGGCGCAGGCGGAAGAGGATGGACTCGCCCAGCAGGCGCATCTGGCGGCCCGCGTCGTTGATGTAGTATTCGCGCTCCACCGCATAGCCCGTGCGCTCCAGGATGCGCGAGAGGCTATCCCCCAGGGCGGCCCCGCGCCCGTGGCCGATGTGCAGCGGGCCCGTGGGGTTGGCGGAGACGAACTCCACCTGCACCTTGCGGCCAGCGCCCATGGTCGACGCGCCGTAGGCCGCGCCCTGCCCGGCCACGTCGCGCAGCACGGAGCGGCGGAAGTCGTCGGTGAAGAAGATGTTCAGGAAGCCGGGCCCGGCCACCTCGACCTTGGCCACGGCCTCGTCGCCCCGGGCCTCCAGCGCCTGGGCGATCTCCTCGGCGATCTTGCGCGGCGGCATCTTGGCCTGGGAGGCGAGCATCATGGCCGCGTTCACGGCCAGGTCGCCGTGGGCGCGGTCCTTGGGCGGCTCGATGGTGGTCTTCTCGGGCCAGTCCCAGCCCTTGTCCTGCAATATGGCCTCCAGGGCGGCCTTGATGTGCGACATGCCTTTCATTTTCGTTCTCCTCAAGCCGCCGCGTCACGCCCGGCGGGAGCGATGTATTTGCAGGGGGTTGAAAAAGTGCCCTCTGCTGTGTCAGCGAAAAAATCCAGACCGCTTATGTATGCGCAATACACTGCGCGTTCTGGATTTTTCACTTCCATGCAGCTCACACTTTTGGAACAGCCTGCGAAAAATGAGTTTTTCAACACTCCGTTAGAGGGCTTCCAGGCCTTCCAGCGAGCCGACGGAAAGCGCGTTCACCCCGTCGCGGCCGTTCAGGTTCTGCCCGGCGAGCTTGGCCAGCACGTTGCCGGGGCCCAGCTCCACGAAGGTCCGCGCGCCCGCCTCGTACAGGCCCGCCATGATCTCCACCCAGCGCACCGAGGAGGTCATCTGCGTGGCCATGATCTCCAGAATCCGTGCGGGGTCGGCCTCCGGCCTGGCAGTGGCGTCGAAAAACACGGGCACGGACGGCGCGCTCCAGGACAGCCCGCGTAGCAGCGCAGCGAACTCGTCCGCCGCCTCGCGGATGAGCGGGGAGTGGAACGCGCCGGAAACCGCCAGGGGGATGGCCCGGCCCTTGGCCGCCTTCACGGCCTCGGCCAGGGCGGCCAGCGGCGCGGCCTCGCCCGAGACCACGGTCTGCGCCGGGGCGTTGTAGTTGGCCACCACGAGCACCCCTCCGGCGGACGCGGCTGCGGCGGCCACCAGCTCCTCCACCCGCTCGCGCGGGAGCTTGACCACGGCGGCCATGCCGTGGCCGCTCTCCTCGCCCGTTTGCGCAGGTTCCTTGGGCGCGCCGCACTCGGCCATGAGCCTGCCGCGCAGGCAGACAGCGCGGAGCACGTCCTGCTCGCCGAGCACCCCGGCGGCGAAGAGCGCCGGATACTCGCCCAGGGAGTGCCCGGCCACGCCCATGGGCGAAAGCCTGTCCCTGGCGGCGAGGTAGAGGCTCATGTCCGCCACGGTGAGGGCGGGCTGGAGCGCGCGGGTGTCGGCCATGTCGGCCGCCTCGCCCTCCCAGTAGATCTCCCGGAGCGCCAGGCCGGACTCCTTCTCGGCCAGCTCCCAGAGCTCCCGGGCCCAGTCGTGCCGCTCGGCCACGTCGCGGCCCATGCCCTTGTGCTGGGAGCCCTGCCCCGGAAACAGCAATGCCGTGCTCATGAATCCATTCTCCTGCTGCGCATGCGAAAATCCGCCCCCGGCGCTCCAATGGCGGCACCTGGAAGACGGCACCCCGGCACCCGGTACGCTTGCGACCGCCGGGGGTGAGTGTTCATTACCGCTTTTCCCGCAGGGGTCAAGTTCGGGGCGCTTCCCGTGCCCGGCCTGGTTCTGCTATCATGCCCCATGCCCGACACCCGCCCCCCACTGCGCATAAGCGCCCCTGCGGCACCGGCCGCCTTTGCACGGTCAGCCCTGGCGCCCTTTGTTTGGATGGCCCTGGCGGCCCTGCTCGTCGTCATCTCCACGGCCCCGGCCAGCGCCTTCGAGCTCACTGTGGCCCACCTGAACGACAGCCACTCCTACCTGCGCGGCAGCGGCGCGACCCTGACCCTGGGCAGTGAGCGAACGGCTGTGGCCCAGGACGGCGAGCGCACGGCCGTGGCCCATGACGGCGAGCGCACGGCTGTACGCCTTGGCGGCTGGGACAGGCTTGCCACGGCGGTCCGTGAGCTGCGAGCCAGGCGGAAGAACGTGGCCCTGCTCCACGCGGGCGACGCCGTGCAGGGCGACCTCTACTTCATGCGCTACCCCGGCCGCCCCGAGATGGAGCTGCTCGACAAGCTCGGGTTCGACGCCTTCACCCTCGGCAACCACGAATTCGACAACGGACCCGCGTTCCTCGCGGGCATGCTGGAGCCGCTCAAAACCCCGGTGCTCGCGGCCAACATGGCCGCCCCGGCCCTGCCCGGGCTGGCCTCGCGCGTGCGGCCCTACGTGGTGCTGGAGTACGGCGCGGAGCAAGTCGGGGTCATCGGGCTCATCACCAGGTACACGTCCACCATGTCCAGCTCCGGGCCGGACGTGTCCTTCGCCGACGAGGCCGACACCGCGCGGCAATATGTCCGCGAGCTCACGGCCCGGGGCATCGACAAGATCATCCTGCTCACGCACCTGGGCCTGGAGGCCGACCTGCGCCTGGCCCGGCGGGTGGAGGGCGTGGACCTCATCGTGGGCGGCCACTCCCACTCCCTGCTGGGCGATGAGCAGGCCCTGGAGGCCCTGGGCCTGGAGCCGGACGGCCCGTACCCCATGGCCGTCACCGGGGCGGACGGCCACCCGGTGTACGTGGTCACGGCCTGGAAGTGGGGCCGCTTGTTCCCGGTGCTGGACCTGGAGTTCGACGACTCCGGCCACGTGACCAGCGCCCGGGGGAGCGCCCCCCTGGTGCTGGCCGATTCCTTCCGCCGCAAGAACGCCTCCGGCCGCCATGTGGAGCTGGCCGGAGAGGCACGCCGCCAACTGCTCGAAGCCCTGCGCGACGACGCTTCGCTGCAAGTGGTGGAGCGGGACAAATCCGTGGCAGCCTGGCTGGAGCCCATTTCCCGTGGGGTGGACGCCCTGCGCGGGCAGGTCATCGGCACGGCGGCCGAACCCCTGCCCCACGTGCGCCGCCCCACGGCCAAGCACCCGGAGGGCAGCATGCTCGCGCCGCACGTCTGCGCCTCCATGCTCCGGCGCATGGAACGCTCCGGCCAGCACGCGGACGCGGCCCTGCTGAACAGCGGCGGCCTGCGCGACGGCCTTCCCGAGGGCGACATTTCCATTGCCGACGCCTACACCCTGCTGCCCTTCGCCAACACGCTGCACCTGCTGCGCCTCTCCGGGGCGCAACTGCTCCAGGCCCTGGAGAGCGGCCTGGCCCGGGACGGCGGCGCGTTCCCGTACCTTGGCGGCGCGCGCTACGAGGCGGACATGAACCGCCCAGAGGGCCAGCGCGTGCTCCGGGTGGAAATGCTGGAGCGCGGGGCCTGGACCCCGCTTGATCCCGCGCGGACGTACGGGCTGGTGGTCAACTCCTACGTCTCGCGCGGGGGGGACGGCTACGCCGTGCTCAAGCCCCTGGCCTCCCCCGAGACGGACACCGGATTCACGGACACCCAGGCCTTCATCGACTACGTGCAGGAGACAGGGCGGCTCCGGCGGCCCGGGAGCTCTGGCGTCAAACTGCTGCACCCGTAGGCGCGCACATTGCATGGATTTCGGGTAGGCAAACATTTCCCGGAGGGCGGAACGCCATGCTCGAAATCACCCAAGAGGCATGCCAGGTATACGCAACGGCCCGGACGGCCGGAAACACGAGACAAACCACAAATACGGGCAATGGCGACCAAACCCCGGACTCGGTTTGTCTGTCCGACCAGGCAGGCCTCCTCGCCTCTTTTTTCTCAGGGATAAACGCGGCCTTGCGGCCGGGAGAGCCCCTCACCCTGCAGGGTATGCAGGCCGAGCTCGATTCCTCGCGCGAGCAGTTCACGAAGGAGGCCACAGCCCTCTTTCTGGAAAACGGCATCTCCACCGACCCGCCCGTGGAACTGACCACGGACGGGACCGGCGCGGTGCGTGTGGTGGGTGACCATCCGCAAAAAGAGCGGATCGAACAACTGTTCGAGGACAATCCAAGCCTTGCGGGCTCGTTCCGCTCCATGGGCGCCCTTGCGAGCCTGGTTGAGGCCGGGCAGGAGTATCTTGAATTCTCGGCATAATACGCGCGCGACCCGTACGCGGCGGTGGCGGAGTATGCGGGCACACTGTTTCAGACGACCCCGGACGCCCCCTTCTCCATGGTCCTCGGGCAGGAGGGCTGAATTGTTCACCCGCCCCTGGGCAGCGCCATGCGGTAGAAGATCGAATCCACGGCCATGACCGGGAACGGCGGCGGCAGCTCCTCCCGGGAAACGCGGCCAAAGCCGTGCTTCTCGTAGAAGCGGTGCGCCGCGTGGTATTTGTCCGTGGTGCCGAGCCATATCTCCCGCAGGCCGCGCTCCCCGGCCCAGGCCAGGGCCGCGCCGAGCAGCGCCGGGGCCACGCCCGCGCCGCGCTCCTCCCTCCGGACGAACATCTTGCGCAGCGCGGCCATGCCCGAGCCGATGTCCAGCAGGGCGATGGTCCCGAGCAGTTCGCCTTCCTGCCCGGGCCTGCGCGCTATCCAGAAATTGCCCGCCCCGTGCTGGTAGAAGCCGGGGATGTCCGCCAGGTCGGGCTGGTCCTCGGCGGTGATCTCCACGCCGAACTCCCCGCGCTGGATGGGCACGATGAGCCCGGCCACGGCCTCTCGCCAGGGGTCGGAATACGGCTCGACGCTCAGGCTGTTCAAACCCGTCGACTCATCATTCATAGTGCGTCCACATGCGCAACACCTTCACCGCCAGATCCTCCATGAGTACCTGGTAGACCAGCCGATGCTGGATATTGATTCTTCTGGAATACAGTCCCTTGAGGTCTCCCACCAGCTTTTCGTAGGACGGCGGATTGGCGAACGGATCACGCCGGAGCACGCCGAGCAGCTTCTCGACGTTGGCCCGGAGCCCGGCGGACGCGATCTTTCTGGCGTCCTTGCGGGCCTGCCTGGTGAAGACCACGCGCCATTTTCCGGGTTCTTGACGGGACGGTGACCCGGACTGTGCCCCGGACCTTTGCCCGGACTTGCCGCCGCTCACCAGCCGGGGTCCTCCGAGCATTCCTCAAGGGGGGTCCCGGCCCCTTCGAGGAGCGATTCCCGCATGCCCGGAACCGAACAGAGGAACAGTGTCTCCTGGATGGCCCGCCAGTCCTCTTCAGCCACCAGAACCGCCGAGGCGCGCTTGCCCGTGATGTGCACGGGTTCGTGCGACTCGGCCACCTGGTCCACCAGCCGATAGAGCTGGCTCCTGGCGTCCGAGACGGTGCACCGGGGAGGCTGGGGCCCGGCGGCCTCCTTGCTTCCGGGAGACATTCCGCTCACCCGTTCCTTCTTCACATGTTCCACAACCCACCTCCGTACGAAAAAACGTACGTACGAAGCTCCGCCGCGTCAAGCTCCGTTGAGAAACCGCCCCGCAATGGCCATGGCCGCCCGGCGGCCCGCGCCCATGGCCGAGATGACCGTGGCCGCGCCGGTGACGATGTCGCCCCCGGCGAACACGCCCGGCATGCTCGTCTCGCCGTTTGCATCGGTGGCGATGTAGCCCCACTTGTTCAGCTCCAGCTCGGGCGTGGCTTCGAGAAGGATGGGATTGGGCCGGGTGCCCACGGCGATGATGACCATGCCGCACTCCACCTCGCCGAACGCCCCCTCCACGCACACCGGGCTGCGGCGGCCCGTGGCGTCGGCCTCGCCCAGGCACATCTCCTGCACCTTGACGGCCCGGAGCCTGCCGCCATCGTCGCCCAGGAAGGCCACGGGCCCGCAAAGACACTTGATGACCACGCCCTCCTCCTTGGCGTGGTGGACCTCCTCCAGGCGCGCGGGCATCTCGGCCTCGGTGCGCCGGTAGAGCACGGTGACCTCCGCGCCGAGCCTGCGGGCCGTTCGCGCGGCGTCCATGGCCACGTTGCCCCCGCCCACCACGCAAACCCGCGCCGGGGTCGGCACGGGGGTGTCGTATTCCGGGAAGGCGTACGCCCGGCCCAGGTTCACGCGGGTGAGGTATTCATTGGCCGAGAACACGCCGAGCAGGTTCTCGCCCGGGACGTTCATGAACCTCGGCAGCCCGGCCCCCACGCCGATGTACACGGCGTCGAACCCCCGGCCGCCACTCTCGTCGCCATCCTCGCCGACTCCCTCGCCACCCAGCAGTTCCTGGATGGTGATGGTCTTGCCGCCCACCCAGTCGAGCTTGAACTCCACGCCGAGCCCGCGCATGGCCGCCACCTCGCGCCGGACAATGGCCTTGGGCAGGCGGAATTCGGGGATGCCGTAGACGAGCACCCCGCCCGCCTCGTGCAGGGCCTCGTACACCGTGACCTTCGCCCCCATCGCCGCCAGGGTGCCCGCGCAGGTGAGCGAGCTGGGCCCCGCGCCGATGCAGGCCACACGGACCTGGGCCTCGGGCTCCCGGGCGCATTCACTCGTTCCCGTCACCTGCTCGCAGGCCCCTGCGGCCGACGACGCGGCAAAGGCGTCCGCCGCGTAGCGCTCCAGCCTGCCGATGGCCACGGGCTCGTGCTTCCTGCCGAGGATGCACGAGCCCTCGCACTGGCTCTCCTGCGGGCAGACGCGCCCGCACACGGCGGGCAGGTTGGTGGTCCGCCGGAGCACGCCGTAGGCCCCGGGCACGTCGCCCCCGCGCAGCCGGGCGATGAATCCGGGGATGTCGATCTCCACCGGGCAGCCCGCCACGCAGAGCGGCTTCTTGCAGTTCAGGCAGCGGGCGGCCTCGGCCAGGGCCTCGGCCTCGGTGTATCCCAGGGCCACTTCGTCGAAGTTCGCCACGCGCGCGGCCGGGTCTTGCTCGGGCATGGGCGTGCGCGTGGGGATGATCTTTCCGGCGCTCATTTGTTCAGCTCCTTGAACTGCTCCCAAGAGAGGGCCTCCTCGGGCCGGAACTGGCCAAGCCTGCTCCAGAGCTCCTTGAAGTCCACCTGGTGCCCGTCGAACTCGGGCCCGTCCACGCAGGCGAAGCGCACCCGCCCGCCAACGGTGCAGCGGCACGCCCCGCACATGCCGATGCCGTCCACCATGATGGAGTTGAGGCTCACGGTGGTCTTGACGCCGAAGGGGCGCGTGGTCTCGGCCACGGCGGCCATCATGGGCACCGGGCCCACGGCCACCACCTCGGCCACGCCGGGGTCCTCCTCCAGCCGCTGTTTGAGAATCTCGGTGACGAACCCCTTGTGCCCCTCGCTGCCGTCGTCCGTGGCGATGAGCAGCTCCGGGCAGAAGCTCCCGAGCTCCGTACAGAAGAGCAGC
>JBFWJM010000027.1:0-19796 GCA_050253205.1 Desulfovibrionaceae bacterium | reverse complement strand
GGATTCTGATGCAAAAGGAAGTCGTCCAGCTCAAGCTCACCTCCCTGCTGCGCTGCGTCCAGCGCGTTCAGGACAAGGTTCCGGCCTCCTCCAAGGAACTCGCAGCGGACTACGACCTCCAGGACATCGTTGTCCTGAACATCCAACGCGCCATTCAGATCAGCGTCGACATCGCAACCCACCTGCTCGCCGACACCACCTCCACCCCCGGCACCATGGCGGAAGCGTTCCTGCTGCTCCACCGCGAAGGGATCTTGACGGAATCGACAGCACAAAAGATGGCCCGAAGCGTCGGCCTCAGAAACATCGCAGTCCACGAATACACGGACCCTGATTGGGGCATCGTTCACAGCGTCGCCGGAGAGCACATGGACGATTTTCGCGATTTCGGGAACGAGATTTTAGATTTTTTGAATAAGGGATAGAACCCAGAGCCACCGTCACACGGTGGAAATCCCGAGTTCAAATCCCGGATCGCCCGCACTCCGTTCTCGGAGGTCCCCCCGAGAGCGGGCTGGCCGAGGTGGCGTAGGCTCTACTCTTCAGGCCCCCTAGAAATGGGGGGATTACACCTAGAAAAAACATGAGGAGCCTCTGATGAGAGACCTTACAAAAGATCAATACAATGAAAAAATACGCTGCAACAAGAAGGCGCTAGAATATGCTTTAGATATTAGAAAATTTGAAATCGACTTATATTGGAAACGAGCTAGTTACTTCTGGACTCTTATTGGAGCATCCTTGGCTGGTTTCATTGCTCTAAAAGCCTCAAGCATTGACGATAAAAGCAAACAAGACATCCTTGTCATCATTTCATGTATCGGACTTTCCTTTTCCTATGCGTGGTTTTTGGTCAATAAAGGGAGTAAATTTTGGCAGGTGAACTGGGAAAAGCACGTTGATATGCTTGAAGACGAGCACATAGGCTCTTTGTACAAAATATCATTTTATGGGGACCGACCTGAACACACTCCAGCAAGAATTAAGAACTATATTACTGGCCCTGCTCAAATCTCCGTGTCAAAAATTAATCAAATTATAAGTCTCTTTGTTACTTTAGTTTGGATCAATTTACTCAGCAACTTGCTGCTGCCTCTTTCATTTGAAAAATCAATAGACTGGTTCCATGTTTCAATGATCTCGACTACCATCGCTGCCATAGGTCTTTTCCACTGGCTAGGTCGATCTAATAACAATGATTCGAGCCATACAGCACGATTGCGTGAATCAAAGTTTTCAAACGATACCAGTCAAGAAAACTGACCCATCCCACTTCCCATGCAAATCCGAGAGGATAAGCTCATCTAGCCGGAAGCCGTGGCAAAATCGCACATTCCAACCCTGCACGATTACTACCTAAAAATAAAAATGTGTCCGATGGATGCGTCCGATGTTTTTCGGACCAGAAAAAAGAAAAAGGACCTTAATCTAAACGATTAAGATCCTTGTTCTATTCTGGCGGAGCCGACGAGACTCGAACTCGCGGCCTCCGGCGTGACAGGCCGGCGTTCTAACCAACTGAACTACGGCTCCGCAGCTATATATATGGAACCTAGGGTCCCGATATATCAAAGATGGTGGGCGGAACAGGGCTCGAACCTGCGACCCTCGGCTTGTAAGGCCGATGCTCTCCCAGCTGAGCTACCCGCCCGCGGGAACGAGGTCACTACCTTGCCACCCCTTCTTTGTCAACCGCCTTCCTTCCGAAAGGCCTCCCGCTTGCGGGAAAGGAGATATTGCACAGCGGCGCATCCCTGTCAACGCTTTTTCACGCAAACCCCGCCAAAATAAATATCGCGCTATTTCAATGCAATGCGAAGCAGTGCTAGCCCTTCTCGGGCCAGAGCAGCCGCCCGGAGCGGCAAATGAGCCAGCCAAGCGGCCAGCCGCGATAGTAGAGCCCCACGGACTCGCCCTCCTCCGGGCATGGCCCGCCCGAAACGGCGGCAAGCTCCAGGCCGCGCCCCTCCACCAGGTCCTTGAGGGGAGCGACGGCCTCCACCAGCACCGCGCCGGGCCCGGGCGCGGAAGGCAGCAGCGCGCGCGCCGCGCCGTCCGGCCGGAAGCGCCCGTCTCGCAGGCGGCCAAGGGGCGCGCCCTGCCAGCGCATGCCCGGCACGGCCAGCTCCAGGGCGCGGGAGGGGAGAAAATACACGCGCCCGCCGAAGTCGCGCACCTCCCCGGGCGGCAATCCGGCCCAGTCCGCCCCCAGGGCCCCGGGGAGCACCTCGGGAGCGAGCACCGTGCCATGCAGCCCCCGCCCGCCGTCGCCCGCTGCGCGGGGTTCATCGCTCGGCGCGGCCCCTTCCTGCTCGGGTTTGCGCAGCAGCGCCAGGTAAAACCCCTGTCCGTCCGACTCCGGCGCCACCTTGAGCGTGCCGGGCGCGGCCGTCGCGGCCATGTCCGTGAAAAGGAAGCCCCCGGGCGCGGCAAGGGGCTCCAGCACAAGGCCCAGCTCCTCCACGGCCCAGGCCGCCTGGCGCTCGTCCTCGTCCGGGTTGGTGGTGCAGGTGGAGTAGAGCAGGCGGCCTCCCGGGGCCAGCAGCGCGGCCGCACGGGTGATCAGCTTTCGCTGCAACCGCAGCAGCGGGGCGAGCTTCTTCCCCGTCCAGAGGGAAGCGATGCCGGGGTGCTTGTCCTGCGTGCCCCAGCCCGAGCAGGGCGGGTCGAGCAGGATGTGCCCGAAGCTTTCGGGCGCGAAGGCCAGCCGCTCCCCCGCGCCGAGCACCGTGGCCACCTGCGCCAGGCCCAGGCGGCGCAGGTTGTTGCGCAGGATGCCCATGCGTCCCTCGCCCGGCTCCACACCCACCACGAGCCCCTCGCGGCCCACGAGCAGGGCGGCCAGGCCCGTCTTGCCGCCTGGTGCGGCGCACATGTCGAGCACCGTGGCTCCGGGGGGTGGCGCGAGCAGCAGCGGGGGAAGCATGGAGGAGCGGTCCTGCACGTAGAGCAGGCCGAAGCGCGCGGCGAGCGACGACCCAAGCGGGCCCGGGCCCTCCTCCAGGCGAAACGCCAGGGGATGAAAATCCGGGCGGACGGCGTAGCCTTCTGCCGCCAGCAGCTCCAGCGCCGCGAGCCCGGCCGGGCTTTCGGCGCTGGAGCTGCTGGCGGCAAGGCGGAAGGTACGCCCTGCGGCCTGAGAGGCCTGGGCGGCCGGAGCTGCCGCGCCCCCTGCCGGGTCTGGCCTGCTCCGCCGGGTCATATCCTTTCGCCGCGCCATCCGGTCCTTCTTGAGTTTTGCCGCGAGTGCGGGTAAGTTTCCTCTCTCGCGTTCACCCGCCTTGGATAGTGCGATCGTCGGGAAGATGCAACGACCGACGCTCGCCGGCGGCCGGACACCTGTCGTCCGGACTTGGAAGCTCACTCCCGGGCCCATAGGCCCATCGCATACGGCGGATCAGCCTGATCCGCATGGAGGTAACAATGCCGCGATTGACGACCTTTCTTTTTCTGGTCGCCCTGACGCTCACGTCCCTCTGCGCCGCCGCGAGCGCGCAGACGGCCAAAACGTTCGCCGTGCTCCCGTTCGACTACGTCGGCCCCGAAAAATACCAGCACTACGGCCGTAGCGTGAGCTCCGTCTTGCGCAGCAAGTTCAATGCTCCCGGCGTGTTTGAGCCCGCCACGGACGCCTCGGCGGCACAGCTCGGCGAGGCCGCTCCGGGGTCCGTGGCCGAGGGTGTCCGCCGCCTTGGCGCCGCCGGGGTGGATTATCTCGTCTATGGCGTGGTTTCCGTGGCCGGAGACACCGCCTCCCTGGAGGTCAAAGCCCTGGGTGCCAGCGGCAACCTCGTGCGCGAAACCTCCGAGGTGCCCCACGACCAGCTCAGCCTGGAGCTCGACAGGCTGGCCAAGAAGATCAACAACGAGGTCATGGGCGTGAGGCCCCAGGAGGAGGTCGCAGCCAAAACCGGGGCCAGCAACCCCGCCTTTTTGGAGGCCGACCCCGTCGTCAGCGACCCGTCCCAGAATATCAACCCCGAGTTCCGCTACGAGGGCGGCAGCCAGAACGAAGGCCGCATCCAGAGCCAGGGGTTGCGCCTTGAGTCGAGCGGCATGCTCATCGCCGACGGCGACGGCGACGGCAAGAACGAGGTCTTCATCCTCTCCGACTCCAAGCTGGGTGCCTACTCCTTCGAGGACCAGCGCCTCAAGGAGCTCGGCGAGTTCAGCCTCGGCGTGCGCAACGATCCCATCGCCCTTTCGGGAATGGACATCAACCGCGACGGCGCAACGGAGATCGTGCTCTCCACCTATTCCGAGGAGGGCGGCGAGCTCTCATGGATTCTTGAATTCCGCAATGGCAAGTTCATTCCCAAGGTGGACCGCGCCCAGACCTTCCTGAACGTCATCAAAATGCCGCCGGACTACATGCCCACGCTGGTCGCCCAAAAGGAAAGCAACCTCGGCGGATTCCGCTCCACCGACGCCTACGAGGCCGCCGTCAGCAACGGCAACATCATCAACACGCGGCCCATCCGCCTGCCCCAGTTCGGCAACATCTACAACATCACCTATCTGCCCTTCGAGAAAACCCACAAGCTCATCATGCTCGACCAGATGAACCGCCTGCGGGTGTACACCGAGGAGCTCCATCCGGACTATGCGGCGGACGAAGCCTACAACAGCTCCGCCATGTACCTGAACCTCGGCTCGGCCGTGGTTCCCGGATTGGACAGCAACCGCGACACAGCGGAAGACGTGTACTACTACATCCCCATGCCCATGACAGTGACCAACCTGTTCTCGGGCGGGAACAAGTACGAACTGCTGCTCAACAAGGACATCTCCGTGGCCTCCCAGGTGCTCAGCCGCTTCCGCAAGTTCACCCAGGGCGAGATCCACTCCATGTACTGGGACGGCACGGGCCTCAGCCTGGCCTGGAAAACCCGCCGCGTGAAGGGTTCCCTGGTGGACTACGAGCTCGCCGACGTGGACAACGACGGCAAGATCGACCTCTGCGTGCTGGTGAACACCAACCCCGGAGCGATCAACACCGCCAGCGTCAAAACCGTGCTGCTGGTCTACAACCTCGACCTGTAACCCCAACGGGCCGGTTCGCCGGCCCGTTTTCATTTCCAACCCGTCAAACCACCGAGGGAGCCATGAACAGAATATTCCTGCCGCTGCTGCTGGCGCTGGCGCTGTCCGCCTTCGGCTGCGGCGATAAGCCCGCCCAGCAGGCCGACCAGGAACAGCCCGCCAAGGCCGAGACCGCCGAGCCCATCCGCCTGACCTACGCCAACTTCCCCCCGCCCATCACCGTGCCCTGCGTGCAGATGGAGCGGTTCAAGGAAGTGCTGGAGGAGCGCACGGGCGGCCGCGTCCAGGTGGAGACCTTCCCCTCCGGCTCCCTGTTGAAGTCCAAGAACATGCTGCGCGGGGTCATCGAGGGCCAGGCCGACATCGGCTGCCTGTCCATGTCGTACCAGCCGGGCGTGTTCCCGACCATGACCGCCGTGGAGCTGCCCCTGGGGATCACCTCCTCCAAGGTCGCCTCCCAGGTGCTCTTTGAACTCTATGAGACCCTCAAGCCCGCGGAGTTCGACGAGGTCAAGGTGCTGACGCTTTTCGCCTGCCCGCCGTCGGACGTCATGTCCACCGCTCCGGTGAAGAGCCTGGCGGACCTCCAGGGCTTCGAGATCCGCGCCAGCGGCACCTCCGGCCGATTCATCGAGCTGCTCGGGGCCTCCCCGGTGGCCATGCCCATGCCCGAGGTTCCCGACGCCCTGCAAAAGAACCTCGTGAAGGGCATCTTCACCTCCCTGGAGGTGATGAAGGACATGAAGTTCGCCGAGTTCTGCCCATACATGACCACCCTCAACGGCCCGGTGTACGTCTTCGCCGTGGTCATGAACAAGGCCAAGTACGACTCCCTGCCCGACGACGTGAAGCAGACCCTCGCGGACCTCGGCCCCGAGCAGGCCGCCTGGACGGGCGAATACTGGGACCAGCACGTGCTCGACGCCATCGAATGGTCCAAGGCCGAGAAGGGCGCGGAGCTCTACACGCTCACCGCAGAGGAGCAGGCCGCCGTGGCCGCGCGCACAGAGAGCCTGACCGACGCCTGGAAGGCCTCGGCCTCGGCCGCCGGGGTGGATGCCGAAGCCGTGCTCGCCAAGGTCCGCGAACTCAAGGCCAAGTACGAATAGGCCATAGAAGGGCCCCCGCCCGGCGGGGGCCGCACCCTCCATGCAGCAGTTCATCCGAATCCTCGACATGGCGGCTGGCCGGGCCTCGTCCCTGCTCGCCTGGCTGGCGGGCCTGGTGCTCCTGGCCACCATGGCCCTGGCCTGCGCCAACATGATCATGCGCGGGCTGGCCACGTCCATCAAGGGCACGGTGGAGCTTGTGGGCTTCCTCGGCGCGGTGCTCGCGGCCTTCTCCCTGGGCTACACCCAGATGCACAAGGGGCACATCGCCGTGGGCATCCTGGCGGGGCGGCTGCCGCGCCGCCTGCGCCGCGCGCTCGACGGCCTCCAGCACGCCGCGTCCTGCGCGTTCTTCCTCTGGGCGGGCCTGGAGACCACGCGCTGGGGCCTGACGCTCATCGACAGCGGCGAGCTCTCCGAAACCCTGCGCATCATCTACCATCCCTTCGTGTTCTGCTGCTCGCTGGGCTGCGCGTGCATCGCGCTGGTGCTCCTGCGCGACGCGCTGGGCGCGTTCTTCCCGCCCCCGGCCGCCGGGGCGCAAGGGAGGCAGCGCTGATGGACGCCTCCACCATCGCCCTGCTGGGCGTGGGCGCGCTGCTCGCGTCCATCTTCCTGCTGCGCATCCCCGTGGGCTTCGCCATGGGCATCATCGGCTTTCTGGGCTATTGGAGCATCCTCGGCCTGGGGCCCGCGCGCTCCATGCTCGGCATGGAACTGTGGAACACCTTCTCCAACTACGGGCTCACGGTCATCCCGCTGTTCATCTTCATGGGCCAGGTCTGCTTCCACTCCGGGGTCAACGAGCGGCTCTACAAGACCGCCTACACCTGGATGGGCCAGATACGCGGCGGCGTGGCCATGGCCACGGTGCTCGCCTGCGGCGGGTTCGCGGCCATCTGCGGATCCAACACCGCCACCGCCGCCACCATGTCCACCGTGGCCCTGCCGCAGATGAAGAAATACGGCTACCACCCCGTGCTCTCCACGGGCTCCGTGGCCGCCGGGTCCACCCTGGGCGTGGTCATCCCGCCCTCGGTGGTGCTGATCATCTACGGCCTGCAGACGGGCCAGTCCATCGGCGCGCTGTTCTGGGGCTCCATGCTCCCGGGGCTCCTGCTGGCGGCGTGCTTCCTGGGCACGGTCTGGCTGGTGGCCACCCTGCACAAGGACTGGGGCCCGGCCGGGCCGCGCACCTCCCTGCGGGAAAAACTCGCCTCCCTGCCCGCCTCGGCGGAGATGATCGTGCTCTTCGCCATGGTCATGGGCGGGCTCTTCGCGGGGCTGTTCTCGCCCACGGAGGTGGGCGCGGCTGGTTCGGCCATGGCGCTGGTCATCGCGCTGGCGCGCCGCAGGCTGACGCTTCGCGGGTTCCGCCTGGCCGTGACGGACACCCTGAAGGTCTCCAGCATGATCATGGTCATCATGTTCGGGGCCATCATCTTCGCCCGCTTCCTGACCATCGCGCGGCTGCCCAGCGAGGCGGCCAGCCTCGTGGCCTCCCTGGACATCCCCTCCTGGGTCGTAGTGGTGCTCGTGTGCCTCATCTACACCGTGGGCGGCATGGTCATGGACGCCCTGGCCCTGCTCCTGGTGACCATCCCCATCTTCTACCCCGTGATCACCGCCCTGGGCTTCGACCCCCTCTGGTTCGGCGTGCTCATCACCGTGGTCACCACCATGGGGGCCATCACTCCGCCCGTGGGGGTGAACACCTTCATCGTGGCCAGCATGGCGGGCGACGTGCCCATGCGCCAGGTCTACGCCGGGGTGGCCTGGTTCCTGGCGTCCTATGCCCTGCTCGTGGCGCTCATGCTGCTCTTCCCGGGGCTGGTGCTCTGGCTGCCGACCATGATGTAGCCGACCGCCAGCAACAAGACAGACCGCTTTTTCCGCCAAAATAATAAAGGGCCCGCGCCTTTCGGCACGGGCCCTTGACCCCGTCTCGGGGGGAGTTTCGCTTCACGCGTATGGGTTATTCGTCGGTGTCGTCCGCGTCGCGGACGTTGTCCTTGCGGTCGTTGGTCCTGTCGTCGTCCCACAGCCCGCAGCTGCCGGAGCAGGAGAGGCACGGTCCGGGATAATCCATGTTGGGCATGGTGTCCTCCTGGATTGAAGGTGCATTGAAGGTGAGGGGAAAGGTCGGCGGGGCCGACCGTCCGTACACAACAAGATAAGCACCCAGGGCGGATTGGCAAGGGCCCTTCCCCGGCGGCGGCGGCATAAAAACATTGACCCCTTGTCATAATCTGATAACTATTCCTGCGACATTTTCCCCCGCTCCGGGCCCTCCCCCTCCGCGCCAAGCGCCCAAAACCGCCACCGGAACCCCTCGTGCCGAACCCGACAAGCCACCCCCCCCATCCGGCGTGCCGCCCATCGTCCCTCTTGCGGCTTGCCGTGGCGCTGCTGCTCGCGCTGGCGGCCCTGCTGCCGGGTAGCGCCCGCGCGCAGAGGCCCGTGCTGGTGCTGGCGGACTCCAACGACCTGGCCACCGAGATATCCGCCCGCGTGCTCACCGAAGCCTACGCCCACCTGGGGATCACCGTGGCCACCAGGAAAATTCCCCTGCGCCGCGTGGACCTCGTCGCTGGCCTGGGAGACATCGACGGCCTCGTGAACCGCATCGACGGCATGGAGCGCTACAACCCGGACCTGATCCGCGTGTCCGTGCCCATCAACCACTTCGTCATTCGCGCGCACTGCGTCCAAGACCTGCAAATACCGGACTGGAACAGCCTGCGGGACAAGTCCGTGGGCATCCGGCTGGGTTCGGTCTTCGCCGAGGACATCACCCAGAGCTGGAAGCGGGTGGTCGCCCTGCCGGATTACGACAAGCTCTACGCGCTCCTTGCCGAAGGAAGGCTCGACGTGATCGTCTCCTCGGACCTCGAAGGGCTGCGGCAGGCCGCACACCAGCGCAACGACGCCATCCACTCCTGCGGCCCGCCGCTGAAGACCATGCAGCTCTACCACTACCTCCAGAAGCGCCACGCGGCCCTGGTGCCCAAGATCACCGCCGTGCTCCGGGCCATGACCGACAGCGGCCGCATCGAGGAAATCCGCGAGGAGGCCCTGGCCGAGCTGGCCCGGCCCGGCTACGAGACCTGGCTCGGCCCCGACACCCCCTGACACCCCCTGACGCCCCCCTGACGCCCCGCATATGCCCCCCAAGGATCTGGCCACCAAGGCCTGGCCCCTTCCCGATCCGCGCCCAGGCCCTGCATGCAGACCTTGCGTGCAGACTCTGCGTGCAGACTCTGCGTGCAGGCCTTGCGCGATGCCCCTTGCGCGGCTACCCTCCGCCCATGCCCCAGACGCAACTCGCCACCGTGAGCCGGGCCGAAGCCGGGCAAAAGCTCCTGCAGTTCCTCCTGCGGCGGCTGGAGGGCCTGCCCCGCTCGGCCATCCAACGCTGGATACGCACCGGGCAGGTGCGCGTGGACGGCGGCCGCGCCAAGCCCTTCGACCGCCTGGCCGAGGGCGCGGTGGTGCGCATCCCGCCGCACCATGCGGAGGAAGCGACCCGCCCCCAAGGAACGCCTGGGCACGGGGATGCGCACGGGCACGGCGTTACGCCCGCGCCCCTGCCCCTGGTCCACCAGGACGAGGAGCTCCTGGTCGTCGCCAAGCCCCAGGGCCTGCCGAGCCACGGCGGCACCGGCCACCGCGACTCCGTGGCCGCGCGCCTGGCTGCCCTGTTCCCCGGGGCGGACTTCGCCCCCACCCTCGTGCATCGGCTCGACCGCGACACCTCCGGCCTGCTGCTCGCCGCCAGAACCTACGCGACCCTGCGCAGGCTCAACGACCTCGCGGCCGCGCGCGGCATGGACAAGCGCTACCTCGCCTGGGTCCACGCCGACTGGCCGCACCACGAGCCCATGCTCCTGGAAGACCGCATGGAAAAACGCGGCCCGGACGGTGCCCAGCGGGTGGCCGCCCTGAACATGCAGGATGGGGACGGCAAGGAAGGAGCCGGGGGCCGGGAGGCCCGCAGCATGGCCCGGCCCCTGCGGCGCATTCCCGGGTTCACCCTGCTGGAGCTGCGGCTCCTCACGGGCCGCACCCACCAGCTCCGGGTGCAGCTCGCCTCGCGCGGGCACCCCATAGCCGGGGACGGCAAGTACGGCCCCGGGAGACACCACGGGACAAGGCCTCCCAAGAAAGAGGCCCCCGGGACAGGGGCGCCCGGCACCATGCTCCTGCACGCCTGGCGCGTGGAAGCCGAGGGCCGCACCTTCACCCTCGCGCCGCCCTGGCCCGCGCCCTTTGCCGTGCTGGAACGCTTCCTGCATTCCCTCGAAGCGTGGCCCGCTGGAACCACCCGAAACCCTTGACGATCGCCAGCAGGAAACGCGGAAACCACAAGCCTGATAAAAATTTACATAGTTATTTCATAGCATTAACAGCAACACCGCCAACCCCCCGCCGCCCCGGACCATCCGGCCCCGGCGTTCAAAAAACCGGCACCCGGCCATCACGGAGAAGACCATGAAGCGCACCATCACCCCCCTGGCCCTGCTCGCCGCACTTGCCCTGCTCGCCATGGCCCAGGGCTGCACCGCCTACAAGGTGGCCGTGGACGAACGGACCATGGGCCAGATCTACGACGACGAGTCCATCACCTTCGAGATAGAGCGCAAGTTCCTCACGGACGAAACCGTGAAGTACCTCGACTTCAAGTCGTACTCCTACCTCGGCCGGGTGTACCTCCTGGGCGAGTACGAGAACACCGCCCAGATCGGCCGGGCCAAGACCATCGCCTCCTCGGTGCAGGGCGTGAAGAACGTGACCACCTATCTGCTGCCCAAGCGCGAGGACGACCTCTGCGGCACCACGGACAACCTGGAGATGAAGGCCATCCTGGACAAGCGGCTGCTGGAGGACGAATCCGTCCACGGCACCAACGTGGACACCTCCGTGCTCCAGTGCAACATCGTGCTGCTCGGGCTCGTGGGCTCCTCCGCCGAGCGCGAGCAGGCCGAGGCCATAGCCGGAACCGTCAAGGGCGCGCGCTCGGTCAAGTCGTTCCTGCGCGTGTATCAGCCCTGAGGCGGCCAACGAAGACGGAAGCATCGAGGAGAACCGCCATGCGCCCCGAACATATCCGCCACCTCGTCCCCGTTTCCGCCGCCGCGCGCGCGGCGCTGCTGCTGCTCCTGGCCGGGCTGCTCTCGGGCTGCGGCCTCCTGGGCAAGGTCCATCTCGACCCCTTCTCCAGCTCGCCCGCGCCCCGGGCGGCCACGGGCACCAACCCCGTGGTCCGCACCGCCGAGAGCGTCATGGGCACGCCGTACAAGTGGGGGGGCGATTCGCCCCGCGAGGGCTTCGACTGCTCGGGCTTCGTGTATTGGGCCTTCGCCGAGAACGGCGTGCGCATTCCGCGCGTCTCCTGGGAGCAGGTGAACACGGGCCAGCGCATCCGCCGGGCGGACCTGCGCGCCGGAGACCTCGTGTTCTTCGATACCGGGCAGAAGCGCGGCTTCCACGTGGGCCTGGCCACCGGGCGCGGCACCTTCCTGCACAGCCCCAAGGCGGGCAGCCGGGTTTCGGAGTCGAGCCTGGATAACAGCTACTGGTACCGCCGGTTCATGTTCGGCAGGCGCGTGGCGGACCCGGCCTCCCTGGCCAGCCGCTAGGCCGCGCCCTGCTCCCCGGCCAGATCCTCGGCACGGGACAGGGCGAGCGCCAGGGTCGGCAGGACGTTGCCCTCGCCCAGGTGGCGCAGCACTCCCGTCTTGTCGAGCACCATGCCGACCCGCTCCTGCAACCCGCTCACCACCACCCGCGCGCCCATGCGCCCGGCGTGGGCCATGAACGTCTCCAGGGCGTGGATGGCCGTGGCGTCGATGGTCGGCACGTTGTCCATGCGCAGGACGATGACCTTCGGGTGCTCGCGCATGGCGTGCAGGACGCTCAAAAACCGCTCGGCCATGCCGAAGAAGAACGGACCGTCGATCTCGTAGACCAGCACAGAGGAGGAGTCTGGTTCGAGGTCGTCCTCGGCTTGCGCCCGCTTTCCGGCGGCGGAAAACCGCAGATTGCCCACCTCGCTCATGCGCCGCATGAACAGCAGCGCCGCGAGCACCACTCCCACCTGCACGGCCACGGTCAGGTCCACCAGCACCGTGAGCAGGAATGTGACCAGCAGCACGAACACGTCCGACTTGGGCGCGCGCAGCAGCCGGGCCACCTTGTGCACCTCGCTCATGTCCCAGGCCACGTAGCAGAGCACCCCGGCAAGGCTCGCCAGGGGGATGAGCGAGGCCAGCGGGGCCAGGCAGAGCATGCACAGGGCCAGCGTCGCGGCGTGGATGATTCCGGCCACGGGCGTGGCCGCTCCGGCGCGGATGTTGGTGGCTGTCCGGGCGATGGCCCCTGTGGCGGGAATGCCGCCGAAGAGCCCGGAGGCGATGTTCGCCAGCCCCTGGGCCATCAGCTCCGTGGAGGAGTTGTGGCGCTCCCCGGTCATGCCGTCCGCGACCACCGCGCTGAGGAGCGATTCAATGCCCGCCAGGATGGCTATGGCCAGCGCGTCGGGCACCATCTCGGCCGCCAGGCCGAAAAAATCCTCCGGCGGAGCGAAGGACGGCAGTGTGGCCGGAATGCCCCCGAAACGCGAGCCTATGGTCTCCACCTGGAGCCCCAGGAGCCAGACCACCAGCATGGAGGAGACGATGCCCACGATATGCGCCGGAATGCGCGGGCAGAACCTGCGCACCAGGTACATGGCCAGGAGCGTGGCTCCCGCGCAGAGCGCCGCCCCGGGCTGGGCCGTGCCGATGCCCTCCCAGCAGCTCGCCAGCTTGCCCAGGAACTCCGCCGGCTGCGGCCCCACCTGCAGCCCGAGCAGATCCTTGAGCTGCGTGGAGAAAATGTACAGGCCGATGCCCGCCGTGAAGCCCGTGGTCACGGGATACGGGATGAACTGCAACACCTTGCCCAGGCGGAACACGCCCATGAGCACCAGGAGCGCCCCGGCCATGAGGGTCGCCACCACCAGGCCCTGGTAGCCGTGGCGCGCGGCGATGCCGGCCACGATGACCACGAAGGCGCCCGTGGGCCCGCCAATCTGGTAGCGCGAGCCGCCCAAGAGGGAGATGAGCCCCCCGGCCACCACCGCCGTGAAGAGCCCGCGCTCCGGCGGCATGCCCGAGGCGATGGCGAAGGCCATGGCCAGCGGCAGGGCCACGATGCCCACCGTGAGCCCTGCGGCCACGTCTTTGGCGAGAAAAGTCCTGGAATACCCCCTGGAAAGCAGGGAGAACAGCGCCGGGCGGAACAGCGGAGCGCCGACGGGATGGCCGCCAGAGGCGGCGGGGGGACGAAGCACGCCCATCTCAATCCTCCACACGCTGTGCGTCGGCTTCCGGTCGGCGGCCTTTCCGTCGGCTCCTTGCGCGGCGTATCGCGTGGCAATCGGTCATTACGCCGCGAGCTGGACACTGTCCAGTATCGAATACGGGGGGATCAGACGTTGGTCTTGGTGCCCGAGTAGGTCACGTGCTTCTTGACCATGGTGTAGAAGGTGCCCCGGTCCATGCCCACCCGCAGGCCGCAGGCGCACCACAACCCCTCGTCTCGGGCCTCGGCGTGCCAGAACTTGTCGATGCGCTCCTTGTGGCAGCGGTGGACCTCGCCCTGGCCGAGCTTGTGGTAGCGCAGGAGCTTGCGGCGGCAGGCCGAGCATTTGAACACGAGCATGGCCGGGAGCATAGCCGCCCGCAACGCGCCGGGCAAGCCCGTGCACGAAAACCGCGCCAGGGTCCGCCCGAGGACGCCACCTCCGTATTATCACCATTTTGGATGAAATCAACGCCGCGAACTGGGCCGACATCCTGCTCAGGAAGGACGTGGTCTGGGGCCACTCCGACCCCAACCTCGACCCCTGCGGCTACCGCTCGCTCATGGTCCTGCAACTCGCCGAAAAGTTTGACGACAGGCCCGGCTACTACCAGCAGGCCCTGGACAATCGGCCCATGAAGAACGTGCGGCCCAAGTCCGTGGAGCTCATCTCCCTGCTCCAGTCCGGCAACATGGACTCCGCCGGGGAATACCTCTCCGTGGCCGTGCAGCACGGGCTCAAGTACGTGACCTTGGACCCCCACGTGAACCTCAGCGACTCCACCCTGGACCCCTTCTACAAGCAGGCCACGGTGGAGGTTTCCGGCAAGCAGCCCGGCGAGACCATCACCCGCATCGGTTCCTCCATCACCTACGGCATCACCCTGCTGGACCAGGCCCCCAACAAGGAGGCCGCCGAGGCCTTCCTCAAGTACCTCTTCTCGCCCGACGGCGGGCTCGCGGTGCTCCAGGCCCAGGGCCAGCCGCCCTTCTCGCCCGTGCGCGTGGGCTCGCAGGAGATGCTCGGCGCCATGCCCGCCGGGCTCGCCCCGCTGGTGGAGGTGGGCGGCGTGGACGAGGTCTTCGGGCGGCCCGCCACCCCGTTCGCCGCCCGCTTCGTGGGCATGAAGAACCTGCTGCCCGCCGGGCTCGTGGGCGGGGGGAGCGGCCTGGTGGCCATCCGCCCCGAGGACGCCGAGCTGCTGCCGCCCGAACAGGACGCGGACCGGACGGCTGGCGGGGCGGAGCGGGAAAAACGCGGCCCGGTGCTGCCCTGCCTGGTGGAGCGCGTGTTCCGCGAGGGGTTTTCCTGGGCCGTGGTGCTCGCCTGCGGCGAGCACAAGCTCACCGTGCGCCTCTCCTCGGAGCAGGGCGCGGCAGGCCGCTCCCTGCCCGGCACCCGGGCGCGCGTGCTGCTGCCAGCCCACCGCCTGCACCGCCTGCCCCATGCCGCCGAAAATGACGCCCACGAAACGGAAGGGAAAAATCCCGGTGACGGGTGTTGACTTTCCGGGCCCTGGTCTTACATCTGGGCGCAACGAACATCGCGGGCAACCGCCCGACATTTTTCATTCATCTGGAGGAGAAACCATGAAGCTCAAGCCGCTGTCCAACCGTGTGGTCGTCAAACGCCTCGCCGGGGAGGAGAAAACCGCCTCCGGCCTGTACATCCCCGACTCCGCCAAGGAGCGCCCCAACAAGGGCGAGGTCCTGGCCGCCGGCCCCGGCAAGGACGACGAACCCATGACCGTGAAGCAGGGCGACACCGTGCTCTTCGCCAAGTACGCGGGCACCGAGTTCAAGGTGGACGGCGAGGAGTGGATCATCCTCACCGAGGACGACATTCTCGCCGTGGTCGGCTAACCGGAAACCCCCAGGAACAGCATCATGTCCAAAGCCAAAGCCATTGAATTTCAGGAACAGGCCCGCCAGGGCCTCAAGCGCGGCGTCGATATCCTCGCCGACGCCGTGAAGGTCACCCTCGGCCCCAAGGGCCGCAACGTGCTGCTCGACAAGGGCTGGACCCCGGTCATCACCAAGGACGGCGTCACCGTCGCCAAGGAGATCGACCTGGAGGACAAGTTCGAGAACATGGGCGCGCAGATGGTCAAGCAGGTGGCCTCCAAGACCAACGACATCGCGGGCGACGGCACCACCACCGCCACCGTGCTGGCCCAGGCCATTTTCGGCCAGGGCCTCGGGCTCATCGCCGCAGGGCGCAGCCCCATGGCCGTGAAGCGCGGCATCGACCGCGCCGTGGAGGCCGTGGTGGCCGAGCTGGAAAAGATCGCCACCCCGGTGCAGGGCACCAAGGACATCGCCCAGATCGGCACCGTCTCGGCCAACGGCGACGAGTCCGTGGGTGCCATCATCGCCGAGGCCATGGACCGCATCGGCACCGACGGCGTCATCACCATCGAGGAGGCCAAGTCCATCGACACCACGCTGGACGTGGTGGAGGGCTTGCAGTTCGACAGGGGCTACGTCTCCCCCCATTTCATCAACAACCAGGAAAAGATGGTCTGCGAGTACGAGGACCCGCTGCTGCTGCTCACGGACAAGAAAATCTCCAACATGCGCGAGATCCTGCCCGTGCTGGAGAAGGCCGTGAAGATGCAGCGCCCGCTGGTGATCATCTGCGAGAACATCGAGGGCGAGGCCCTGGCCACCCTGGTGGTCAACAAGCTGCGCGGCACACTGAAGATCGCCGCCGTGAAGGCCCCCGGCTTCGGCGACCGCCGCAAGGCCATGCTCCAGGACATGGCCGTGCTCACCGGCGCGACCCTCATCTCCGACGAGCTGGGCATCGGCTTCGACGCGGCCACGGCCAAGGACCTCGGCTCCTGCAAGCGCGTGGTCATCGAGAAGGAGAACACCACCATCGTTGACGGCGCGGGCGACCCCGAGGCCATCGAGCGCCGCGTGAAGCAGATCGAGGCCGAGCTCGCCGCCGCCACCTCCTCCTACGACCAGGAGAAGCTCTCCGAACGTCTGGCCAAGTTCACCGGCGGCGTGGCCGTCATCAACGTGGGCGGCCCCACCGAGGTGGAGATGAAGGAAAAGCGCGACCGCGTGGAGGACGCCCTGCACGCCACCCGCGCCGCGGCCGACGAGGGTGTCGTCCCCGGCGGGGGCACGGCCTTCGTGCGCTGCGTGCCCGCCCTGGAAAAGATCAAGACCGACGACGAGGACGAACTCGCCGGGCTGACCATCGTCAGGAACGCCATCGAGGCCCCGCTGCGCATGATCGCGCTCAACGCCGGGTTCGAGGGCTCCCTGGTGGTGGAGAAGGTCAAGTCCGGCAAGGGCGGCTTCGGCTTCAACGCCGCCACTGGCGAATACGAGGACCTCGTCAAGGCGGGCGTCATCGATCCCAAGAAGGTGGCGCGCATCGCCCTGCAAAACGCGGCCTCCGTGTCCGGGCTCATGCTCACCACCGAGTGCGCCGTGGCCGAATTCGTGCCCGAAGCGGACTAGCACCACCGAAACCCCGCACCATCCCTCTCCAGAAAGCCGACAGGCCGGAAGCCCTCTTCCGGCCTGTTTTCTTTTTGGGGCTGTCCTAGCTAAGCACTCCGCTTAGGCTTAGGATGGCATCGTGTACGAGAGAAAAAGCAGACTCAGCCCCCAGAAACGGGCCAGGCTCATTGAGCACTTCATCGCGGGCACAACGGCACGTGCTGCCGCACAGTTGGTCGGCGTCAACAAGAATACGGCAGCCACGTTCTTCACTCGGCTGAGGAAAGTCATTGCCGATGAGATGGAAAAGGCGTCGCCATTCGACGGTGAGATTGAAGTCGATGAGAGCTATTTCGGAGGAGTCAGGAAAGGCAAAAGAGGCCGAGGTGCTGCTGGCAAAGTCCCTGTTTTCGGCCTGTTGAAGCGTGGAGGACGGGTCTACACGGTCATGATTCCTAACGCCAGAAGCACGACGCTTCTGCCCATCATGGAGCGCATGATCATGCCAGACAGCATCGTGTACACGGACGCTTTCAGGAGCTATGATGCGCTGGATGTTTCGGACTTCCACCACGTCCGGATCAACCACTCGGAGCGGTTTGTTGACCGGCAAAACCACATCAACGGGATTGAGAATTTCTGGAACCAGGCCAAGCGCCACCTCCGAAGGTTCAACGGCATCCCCAGGGACAGCTTCTTTCTGTTCCTCAAGGAGTGCGAGTGGCGGTTCAATGGTGGTGATCATAAAATGCTACTCAACCAACTGAAAAAATGGACTAACCAGCGGAAGAAATCCTAGTTAGCTAGGACAGCCCCTTCTTTTTTCCTTGTAGTTCCAGCCCGCCAGGGGCTATTCTGAACTATGCTTCCTCGCCTTCGCCTGCCCCTGCACGTGATCCTGCTCACGCTCATCGCCACCCTGCTGCTCGCCGTGGTGCTTGCGCTGGCCCTGTTCAACTACCACGAGAGCAAGGACGCGGCCATCGACATTGCCGGGGAGCTCCTCGGCGAGGTGAATCACAAGGTCCTCAACCAGGTGGACAAGCTCTTCCTCCCCGTTCTCGCTCTCAGCGAGGAGGTGGTGGAGCTGCCGGGCCTCTCGGAAAAACCGGCCCTGCTCTCCCACCCCGTGGCCCGCTACCTGATGCAGGCCCTGGAATCCTACCCGCAGCTCTACTCCGCCCATCTCGGCTTTGCCGACGGCGACTTCTTCCAGGTCATCTGCATCCAGCCCGAGGACTACCGCCGCAGGCTGCGCCTCGCCGCCCCACGGGGCGCGCGCTTCGCCGTGCGCCGCATTCTCATGCGCGACGACGGCGTGCGCGTGGAGATATGGAAATTTCTCGATTCCACCCGCAGGATCGTGGGCTCGCGCACCCGCGTGCCCGCCACCTTCGACCCGCGCGAGCGGCCCTGGTACAGGGAAGCCGCCGCCACGGAACGGCGCGTGGTCACCGCGCCCTACATCTTTGCCTCCAACAGCGCCCTGGGGTTCACGGTGTCGCGGAGGTTCGACGGGCCGGTGCCAGGCGTCTTCGGGGCGGACGTGACCGTGGAGGCCGTGTGCGAGTTCCTCGCCCGGCAGCACGTGGGCCACTCGGGCGAGGTGCTGCTCTTCGACAACCGGGGAAGGCTCCTGGCCCACCCCGACCCGGCCCATGCCCAGCGCTCCGTGGTCGAAAGCGGCGAGACGCGCATCGTGGCCGAGCGGCTCCCGGAGCTCGACAACCCCCTGCTCCAATCCCAGTATATGCGGTTCCTCGAACTGGGCGCGCAGGACGAGACCATCCCCCTCGACGTGGACGGCGTGCCGCACATCGCCCGGATCACCCCGGTGCAGGCCGCCTACATGCCCGAGGCGTTCGTGGCCGTGGCCGCCCCGGTGGCGGACTTCACCGGGACCCTGGTGCGCACGCGAAACTCAAGCCTCTGGTTCGCCTTCCTGGTGCTTACGGTGACCCTGCCCGTGGTCCTGTTCATCGCGCGGTCCATCTCCTCGGCCCTGGGCGAGTTGGCGAGGGAGTCGGACGAGATACGCCACTTCCGGCTGGAGACGCCCGTGGAGGTCAGCTCCATGATCACCGAGGTGCACCGCCTGGCCCAATCCGTGCGGACCATGAAGACCGCGCTGCGGACCTTCGGCCAATACGTGCCGCGCTCCCTGGTGCGCCAGATCGTCCGGCACGAGGTGGAGCCCGCCCTGGGCGGCAAGCGCAGGGAGCTGACCCTGCTGTTCACCGACGTGGCCGACTTTACGTCCATCTCCGAATCCACCCCTCCCCGGGAGCTCATGCTCCGCGTCTCCGACTACTTCCAGCGCATCACGTCCATCTTCCTGGCCAACGGGGGAACCATCGACAAATTCATCGGCGACGCGGTCATGGCCTTCTGGAACGCGCCGACGGACGACCCGGACCACGTGCGCGGGGGCTGCCTCACGGCCCTGGAGGCCGCCTACGCCACCAATGCGCTGTGCGATGAATGGGTCGCTGCGGGGCAGGCACCGTTCTTTACCCGTTTCGGGCTGCACACGGGCGAATGCATCGTGGGCAACGTGGGCTCCGCGGACCGCATGAACTACACGGCCGTGGGCCGGGCCGTAAACCTGGCCTCGCGCCTGGAGGGGTTGAACAAACGCTTCGGCACCCAGATACTGGTCAGCGCCACGGTCCGCTACGCGGCGCGCGAGAAGTTCCTGTTCCGATCCGTGGGCCAGGTCCAGCCCAAGGGCACGCACCAGCCCATGGAGGTCTACACCCTGGACGCCTCGCTCCCCGGCGCTGGCCTGCCCCACCCCGCCACCCCGGAGCAACTCGACCTCGTGCGGCTCCACGAGCGGGG
>JBFWJM010000026.1:0-19832 GCA_050253205.1 Desulfovibrionaceae bacterium | reverse complement strand
GCATGAACGACGTGCACGCCCAGCTCACCAAGGCGCACCCGGGCATCAAGCCCCCCAGGTTCACCTATGAGGACAAGGGAGCCACGCTGTTCATGAACTACCGTTCCAGGCGTGGTTTCTTCGATTACATCGAGGGGATTTTGAACGGTGCCGCCCTGTTCAAGCAGGAAAAGGTGAAGATAGTGGTCAAGCCGCTGGACGATGAAACCGCTCGTGCGGAGATCACTTTTCTGTAGGCAGTGAGGAGCGCAGACGGAGCCGCCCATGAGTGACGACTGGAGCCGAGCCATATTCCGCGAAGAGGCGCACGAGCTGCTGGCCGAGCTGGAGACCACGCTGCTGGAGCTCGACCAGAACCCGGACGACGACGACCTCGTCAACCGCACCTTCCGCGCGCTGCATACCATCAAGGGCTCCGGGGCCATGTTCGGCTTCGAGGAGATCGCCGACTTCACCCACGAGGTGGAGTCCGTGTTCGACCGCGTGCGCGGGGGGGAGCTGCGCGTCACCAGCCAGCTCATCAACGTGGCCTTCAAGGCCCGCGACCACATCAAAAACCTGCTGGACGACGCCTTCCCCGGCGATGAAGAAAAGCTCGCCTCCATGGAGGGCGTGCTGCACGATTTGGGCGTCATAGCCAGCGGTGGCGGCGAGGAGCCCGAGGAAACGGCCGAGGCCGTCCCGGACCTTGAGGAGGCCGATTCCGATGACGTGGAAGACCTCGTGGTGCTCGGCAGCGAGGCCCCCGAAGCGCACGGCGAAGCCCCGGCACCCGCTGCCGAGGCCGCTGCGCAGCAGCCGGAACCCTCCCTGGAGCAGGACGGCACGGCCAACCGCTACCGCATAGAACTCCGGCCGAGGGACGGCAAATCCGCTGCGGACTACTCCCCGGAGCCCCTGCTGGAGGAGCTTGCCGCCATGGGCGCGGCCACCGTGCTGGAGCCGCCGGACGCCGAATCGGGCGAGGGGGCCAAGTGGGTGGTGGAGCTCTCCACCGCATGCAGCGAGGAAGAAGTACGCGACGTCTTCTTTTTCGCGGACATCGATCTGGATGTCTCTGTTTTCCTGCTGGACGGTGACGCCCTCGCGGCCCCCGTGCTGGAGCCCGACGTGGAGGCCAGCGTGGCGGCCAGCGTGGCGGCAGACGACGTGGCAGACGATGTGGCAGACGATGTGGCAGACGTTGCGCCCGACGACATTGCCGACGACGCAGCCGATGCCGTGCCCGATGCCGTGAGCGATGCAGTGAGCGAGGCGGAGCGCAACGTGGAGCCCGGCATGGAAGCCTCGGCCGAGCCGACACCCAAGCCCGCCCCCGCGCCGATTGCCAAGCCGGAGCCGACGCCTGAAACGGAACCTGCGCCCGCGCCAACGCCCGAGCCGAAACCCGCACCCAAGCCCGCTCCCAAGCCCGAATCGGCCGCCCGCAAGAAGCCCGAGCGCCCGCCCAGGGCCGCGTCCTCGGACAAGCCCGCCTCCTCCGACGGCGGCCAGGGCACCTCCCTGCGCGTGGCCGCCGCCAAGCTCGACAAGCTCGTGGACCTCGTGGGCGAGCTGGTCATCGTCCAGGCGCAGATTTCCCAGCTCGCCGCCGAACGCGGCGACCAGACCCTCACCGTGCTCTCCGAGAACCTCGACCGCCTCTCCGACGAATTGCGCGACACGACCCTCGGCGTGCGCATGCTGCCCATAGGCACCACCTTCTCCAAGTTCCGCCGCCTGGTGCGCGACCTCTCCGCCGACCTCGGCAAGGAGATCGACCTGGTGACCATCGGCGCGGAAACGGAGCTGGACAAGACCGTCATCGAGCGCCTGGGCGACCCCCTGGTGCACCTCCTGCGCAACTCCATCGACCACGGCGTGGAAATGCCCGACGTGCGCGAGGCCGCCGGGAAGTCCCGGCGCGGCACGCTGCGCCTCTCGGCGGAACACTCCGGCGGCGAGGTGCTCATCCGCATAGCGGACGACGGCGCGGGCATGAACCTGGAGGCCATCAAGGCCCGGGCGCTGGACAGGGGGCTCATCTCCCCGGACGCCGAACTCGCCGACCGCGACCTCTGCAAGCTCATCTTCGAGCCCGGATTCTCCACGGCCAAGCAGGTGACCAACGTCTCCGGGCGCGGCGTGGGCATGGACGTGGTCAAGAGGGCCATCGACTCCCTGCGCGGCAACATCGACGTGGAAACCACGCGCGGCAAGGGCTCGGTCATCACCATCCGCCTGCCGCTCACCCTGGCCATCATCGACGGCCTCCAGGTGCGCAGCGGCGACGAGTTCTACGTCATCCCCCTGACCCTGGTGGAGGAGTGCGTGGAGCTGGTGGACGGCGGGTCCCAGGAGGACGGCGGCAGGCGCATCCTGGAGCGGCGCGGCGAGATCATCCCCTACATCAGCCTGCGCGAGTGGTTCGAGGTTCCGGGGGAGCGCCCCGGCATCGAGCAGGTGGTGGTCACCGGGGTCAACGGCACGCGCATCGGCTTCGTGGTGGACGACGTCATCGGCGAGCACCAGACCGTCATCAAGACCCTGGGCAAGGTCTACCGAGACGTGGACGGCGTTTCCGGGGCCACCATCAAGGGCGACGGCACCATCGCCCTGATCCTCGACATCCCCGGCCTGGTGCGCCGCGTTGCTGCCGAAACCGCCTAGCCCCCCCAGCCATGACGGAAACAAGCAACGTGGAATCCGCCGCCCTGGGCGTGGCCAAGGCCCCCATCAGCGACCACGACTTCGAGCGCATCTCCCAGCTCGTCACCGCCGAGCTGGGCATCAAGCTGCCCCCCGCCAAGCGGACCATGCTCCAGGCCCGGCTCCAGCGCCGCCTGCGCGCCCTGGGCATGAACAGCTTCAAGACCTACTGCGACTATCTTTTCCAGAAGGACGGCCTGGAGCAGGAGCGCCCGCACCTCTACGACGTGGTGACCACCAACACCACGCACTTCTTCCGCGAGCCCAAGCACTTCGAAACGCTGGCCCAGAGCGTGCTCCCCTCGCTCAAGCCCTCCATCTCCGGGCGCAGGCTGCGCCTGTGGTCCGCCGGGTGCTCCACGGGCGAGGAGCCGTACACGCTGAGCATCGTGCTCATGGAGTATGCCGAGCGGCACCAGGGCTTCGACTTCGAGATTCTGGCCACGGACATCTCCACCCAGGTGCTGCGCCACGCGGTGCGCGCGGTGTACACCACGGACAAGGCCTCGGGCATCGCCCAGCCACTGATGAAGAAATACCTCCTGCGCAGCAAGGACCGCAAGAATCCGGTGGTGCGCATGGGCCCGGAACTGCGCGAGCGCATCTCCTTCCGCAGGCTCAACTTCATGGAGCCCTTCGGGTTCCAGAAGCCCATGGACATCATCTTCTGCCGCAACGTGGTCATCTACTTCGACCGCGACACGCAGTTCAAGCTCTTCACCAAGTTCTGCTCGCAGCTTCGCCCTGGCGGGTACCTGTTCATCGGGCACTCGGAGTCCCTGGCGGGCATGGACCTGCCGTTGGAGCAGGTGCTGCCCACGGTCTACAAGCGGATTTGACCCGCAGCCTCAGGGCGACGCCCCGCGCCGTAAAATGACGGACAGCGCGTCGGTAAGCAGAGGGTGCGCCTGGCGTGCCTTGCCATGCGTTCGGTGGGGCGTATCCGCGAAGGGGGGAGCCTTGCTTGCCGCGCTTTCCCGCCGGCGTCCCCTTTGGCATTCCAGGGCGCTTTCTCGGGTGTTTGCCCCGGGTGTTTTTCCAGGGAGTCGGTGGGCGTTGCGCACCGGGAGGGAGGTTCAGCCTTCCTTGTGGTTGTGGCGGTAGAAGACCACCTCCACGGGCTCCCGCGTGACGAGCCCCTCGGCGATCATCGAATCCAGCACGGCCACAAAGGGCTCGATCTTCGCGGGTTCGTCCACGATCTCCACCACCAGGGGCATGCCCTCCGAGAGCCGCAGGATGCGGCTGGTGTGCACCCGGCTGTTGGCCCCGAAGCCCATGGCCCCCTTGAGCACCGTGGCTCCGGCCAGGCCCGCCTCCCGCGCCCTGAGCACGATGGCCTCGTACAGCGGCCGCCCCTCGTGGCGGTCGTCCTCGCCGATGAAGATGCGCAGCCGCTGCGCCTGCTTGGGCAGTCTCATGCTCATGGTCCCCTCCGTTGACATCGCTGCGGTTTCCCTACACCATCCGGCCCAGGGCCATGCCGACCAGCACCAGGGCGAAGCCCAGGGCCGTCTGGCCACCGACGTTGGCCGCCGCCAGGAGCAGCTGCCCCCCGCGAGCGAGCTGGACCGTCTCGAACATGTAGGTGGAATAGGTGGTGAATGCGCCCATGAACCCGGTGAGCAGCAGCATGCGCGCCCCGGCGGCCCCGCCCAGGCGGGGCTCCAGCACGGCCCAGACCAGCCCGAAGAGCAGGCAGCCGAGCATGTTCACCAGCACGGTGCCGAAAGGAAAGGCCGGGCCGAGCGCACGCTGGGCCAGGCCCGAGGCCGAGTAGCGCAGCAGCGATCCGGCGGCGCCCCCAAGGGCGATGAGAAGGAATTTGTTCACGAGCGCGGCTCCCGTTTGGCGTGCCCTCTGCATACCAGCGCGGAGCCCGGGAGAAAAGGGAAAATGGCCCTCGAAAAGGAATTGAAATACCTCGGTGCGGACCTGGACGGGCTGCGCGAGCGGCTTGAGGGATTGGCGGAGCAGGGCGCGGCCGCGCACCTCGCCGGGCCGTACCTGGAGGCGAATCTCGTCTTCGACCTGCCGGGCCGCCCCCTGAAGGCCGCGCGGACCCTGCTGCGCCTGCGCCGCAAGGGCGGGGGCGAGGCCGTGCTCTGCGTCAAGCGTGCCGTGGCCCACGGCGAACAGGGCGGCGACGGCGACGGCGGGCTGAAGACCTACGAGGAGCACGAGACCGTGGTGGCGGACTTCGACGCGGCGCGCGCGCTGCTGGAGGCCCTGGGCTACGCCGTGGCCCTGCGCTACGAGAAACTCCGCGAGGTCTGGCGCGTGGGCGGGGCCAAGCGCGGGGTGAAGGCCTGCCTGGACGAGCTGCCCTTCGGCCCGTTCGTGGAGCTGGAGGGCGAGCCGGAGGACGTCCGCGCCGCGGCCGCGCTCCTGGGGCTTGGCGGCCTGCAAACCTCCACGGCCACGTACCATGCGCTCAACCGCTCGCACCAACTGGAGAACGGCCTGCCCCGGGACGAGAGCTTCTGCTTCCCGCAGCGGGCCTGTGGCAGGGGCTGAAGAGAAATCGACACCCCCGGGACTCGACAACCCCGCCAAAGGGATTTATTGTGGATATACGTCGGTTCCCGGAAAACGACGCAACGAGCACATGCCGAAAACACGAAGCGACAACGACTCCCAGACGGAGCTGCTGACCGGAGAAGAGGTCCGCGAGCCCCGGCGCTACAAGGTGCTCCTGCACAACGACGACTACACGACGATGGATTTCGTGGTCGAGGTGCTGGTGCGGATTTTCCGAAAGTCCGAGAGCGAGGCCACCATCATCATGCTGGCCGTGCACAACGAGGGCGTGGGGCTGTGCGGAATCTATCCCTTCGAGGTGGCCGAAACCAAGGTGGAGACCGTGCGCGCCATGGCGAAGAACGCCGGGTATCCCCTGCGTTGCAGCATGGAAAAGGAATGACACATGTTATCCAAGTCTCTTGAGAATGCGCTGACAGAAGCCGTCAACGAGGTCAAGCGGCGCAACCACGAATACCTGACCCTGGAGCACCTGCTCTACTCCCTCTCGCGCGAGGGGGCAGGGGAGAACATTCTCGACTCCTGCGGGGTCGAGGTGCCCAAACTTTTGGAGCAGCTCCAGAAATTCTTCGACGAGAACATGGAATCCCTGCCCGAGGGCACCGAGAGCGAGGTCATCCAGACCCTCGGGGTGCGCCGCGTGCTCCAGCGCGCCGTGTGGCAGAAGCGCGCGGCGGGCAAGGAGATCGTCGAGGTGGGCGACGTGCTCGCCGCCATGTTCGACGAGGAGGACTCCTACGCCGTCTACTTCCTGCGCACCCACGACGTCTCGCGGCTGGACATCCTCGAATACATCTCCCACGCGGCCCCGGAGGAGGAGCCGAGCCTCAGGGCCAACGTCTCCGACCCGCGCGGCCAGGACCCCATGCGGGCCCCGGGCCAGGTAAGGCCCGACGCCAAGCCCGACGAGAAGAAGACCCCGCTCCAGGAGTTCTGCACCGAGCTCACCGCCCGCGCCAAGGCCGGGAAGATCGACCCGCTCATCGGCCGCGAGGCCGAGCTGGAGCGCACGGTGCAGGTGCTCTCCCGCCGCAGGAAGAACAACCCCATCTTCGTGGGCGACCCGGGCGTGGGCAAGACGGCCATGGCCGAGGGCCTGGCGCTGAAGGTGGCCGAGGGCGACGTGCCCGAGCAGTTCGCCCAGGCGCGCATCTTCGCCCTGGACATGGGCGCGCTGCTCGCGGGCACCAAGTATCGCGGCGACTTCGAGGCCCGGCTCAAGGGCGTGCTCTCCGAGCTCACCGAGACCGAGGGCGCGGTGCTCTTCGTGGACGAGATCCACACCATCGTGGGCGCGGGGTCCGTTTCCGGCGGCTCGCTGGACGCCTCCAACCTGCTCAAGCCCTTCCTGCAATCGGGCGAGGTGCGCTGCATCGGCTCCACCACGTACGAGGAATACAAGAACCACTTCGAGAAGGACCGCGCGCTCTCGCGCCGTTTCCAGAAGATCGAAATCGCCGAGCCCACCGTGGACCAGACCGTGGAGATACTCAAGGGGCTCAAGCCCTATTACGAGGAGTATCACGGCGTCTCGTACACGCTGCCCGCGCTGAAGAGCGCGGCCGAGCTCTCCGCCCGGCACATCAACGACCGCTACCTGCCCGACAAGGCCATCGACGTCATCGACGAGGCGGGCGCGCTGTACAAGCTCTCGGGCCGCAAGCGCAAGGGCGACACCATCAAGAACGCGGACATCGAGCATGTGGTGGCGCGCATGGCGCGCATCCCGGCCGCGCGGCTCTCCATGAGCGACAGGAACCGGCTCAAGAACCTGGAACCCGAGCTCAAGGCCCAGGTCTTCGGCCAGGACGGGGCCGTGGAGCTGCTCTCCCGGGCCATCAAGCGCGCCCGCGCGGGCATGAAGCAGACGGGGCGGCCCACGGGCGCCTTCCTGCTCACGGGGCCCACGGGCGTGGGCAAGACCGAGCTGGCCCGGCAGCTCGCCTCGGTGCTCGGGGTGGGCTTCCTGCGGTTCGACATGTCGGAATACATGGAGAAGCACGCCGTGGCCCGGCTCATCGGCGCGCCTCCGGGGTACGTGGGCTTCGACCAGGGCGGCCTGCTCACGGACGGCGTGCGCAAGACCCCGCACTGCGTGGTGCTCTTCGACGAGATCGAAAAGGCCCACCCCGATGTCTTCAACATCCTGCTCCAGGTCATGGACTACGCCACCCTCACGGACAACGCGGGCCGCAAGGCGGACTTCCGCCACGTGATCCTGCTCATGACCTCCAACGCCGGGGCCAGGGAGATGAGCAAGGGGGCCATCGGCTTCAAGCGGGACGAAAACTCCGACCGCAAGAGCGGGGCGCTCAAGGCCATCGAGCGGCTCTTCAGCCCCGAGTTCCGCAACAGGCTGGACGCCACCGTGCCCTTCCAGGCCCTGGACCAGTCCGTCATGGAGCGCATCGTGGACAAGTTCCTGGCGGAGCTGAACGAACAGCTCGCCGAGCGGCGGGTTTCCGTCTCCCTCACTGGCGAGGCCCGGGCGCGCCTGGCCAAGCTCGGCTACGACCCCGCCTTCGGCGCGCGGCCCATGGGCCGGGTGATCCAGGCGGAGATCAAGGACGCCATCGCCGACGACCTGCTCTTCGGCTCCATGGCCGTGGGCGGCGAGGTGCTGGTGAGGCTCGCCAAGGGGCGGGAGCAGTGCCCGGTGAAGCTGCCCGAGTCCGGCTGCACGGGCGACTTCGAGTTCGAGTTCAAGCCCCGCGGAAAGTCGGCGGGCAAGTAGCCGCGCCCGCAGCGCATGGCCATCTTCCGTCTGTTTGAGGAGCCCGTGTTTCCGGACCCGGAATACGCCGACCCGGACGGGCTCCTCGCCGTGGGGGGCGACCTCTCGCCCGAGCGGCTGCTCGCGGCCTACGCCATCGGCATCTTCCCCTGGTACGCGGCTGATTCACCCATCCTCTGGTGGTCCACGGACCCCCGCCTCGTGCTCGCCCCCGAGGAGCTGCACGTGCCCTCAAGCCTGCGCCGCGTGCTCAACCGGGGCGAATACCACGTCACCTTCGACGCGGCCTTCGAGCAGGTCATCGCCGCCTGCGCCGCCACCCCGAGGCCCGGCCAGGAGGGCACCTGGCTCGTGCCGGACATGGTCCAGGCCTACACCGAGATGCACCGCCTGGGGCTGTGCCACAGCGTGGAGGCCTGGAAGGACGGCGAACTGGCGGGGGGGCTCTACGGCATTGCCCTGGGTGGGGCGTTCTACGGCGAATCCATGTTCTTCCATCGGCCGGATGCCTCCAAGGTCGCCTTCGTGACCCTGGTGCGCCACCTGGCCCGGCGGGGCTACCTGCTGGTGGACTGCCAGCAGACCACGGACCACCTGCTGCGCTTCGGCGCGAGGGAGATGCCCCGCTCGCGCTTCCTGCAACTGCTCGGCCACGCGCTGGAGCGGCCCACGGAGCGCGGAAAATGGAACGGCCCCGCCTGAACGGGGCCGCCATCTGCTCTATTCCGCCGACTTGGCGAAGAGGGGGATCGGTTCCTTGAGCGGGCCCTTGGGCTCCTGCTGCCGCGCCGGGCGGGCGGCGGGCTTCTTCTCCGGGGGCTTCATGTAGATGTTGGTGCACTGGCGGCACTGGTAGGGGCGGTCGTGCTCGGTGAGCCGGATGAGCGAGGCGCCACGGTCGTAGCAGACCTGGCAGAAGGGCCCCTCGCGCTTGCCGTCTTCCTCGATCCAATACTTGTGCCCGTCGAAGGTCATGCACTCGGAGAGGTCGAGCACGTCGGCCACCTCGGTGAGCTGGCGCTTGAGGGTCTCGTTTTCGTCGTAGAGGGTCAGAAATTCGTCCTGGAGGCTTTTCTGCAACGCGGTGGCCTCTTCCTCGCGGCCCGTGCGCATGAGCTCCAGTACCTTCTTGAACCCGCTCAAATGCGTGAAGGTGTCCATGCCGTGTACCCCCTGTGGATGATCTGGGACATGGTATTATCGACCTCCCGACGGGGAAACTTTAGGGGGATTTTGTCCATGAAGGTTCAGGACATCCATGCGCCCACGGCGCGCCAGAGCATGAGCAGGCCCAGCAGGAAGAGCAGGGCCATGAGCAGGCGGTGGTAGCCCTCGCCGGAGATGCGCGTATAAAGCTTCCTGCCCAGGGCCACGCCCAGCAGCAGCGCCGGGGAGCTGACGAGCAGCAGGCGCAGCACACCCGGCGTGTAGAGCCCCCCGGCATACTGCGTCACGAGGATGCCCAGGCCGGAGAGCACGAAATAGCTCGTCATGGTGGACTTGATCTCGTCCTTGGGCCAGGGCTGGGCTGCGGAATAGACCACCACGGGCGGCCCGCCCGCGCCGATGGACCCGCCGAGCATGCCCGAGAAGAACCCCGCCGCACAGGTGCCCGCCCAGCCCCAGGCGCGCTGCCGGGGCTTGAGCAGCACGGTGTTGCCCACGAAGAAGAGCAGGCACAGCGCCACCAGCAGCTCCAGGAAGCTCGCGGGCATGGTTTTCAGCAGCCAGACTCCCGTCAAGATGCCCGGCACGGTGCCCAGCAGCAGGAAGGAGAGCCGCTTGAGAAGCAGGTGGCGGCGCAGGTCCCAGGCCAGGATCACGCAGATGCTGAAGGCCAGGGCCGTGACCAGGGGGATCACGGTGCGGATGTCGAGAAACAGGGCCACCAGCGGCAGGGCCACCAGCACGAAGCCGAAGCCCGTGAGGCCCTGCACCAGGCCGCCGAAAAAGACGATGGCCCACAGGGGGAGATATTCGGTCATGGAGCGATGGGTCCGGGGTTGGGGTTGCCGGGCGGCGCGCTGCGCCAAGGACAAGGGCGCGCCCCAGGAAAACATCCGGGGAGCAGCACCCGGGGAGCATCCGCCAGCAGCCAATCTAACGGACTTCGCGGCGCTTGTCATGGGGCAATCCCGCCTCCCCGGCATCGCGGGCGGCGCTTTGCTTTTGCCCCGGGATTGGATACCACTGCACGATCACGAGCAATGGAGGATGGTGCGTGCCCGGGTCCATGAACATCTGCCTGGTGGGCTTTTCCAAGTACTTCGTCAGCGCCTTTCAGTCCCTGGGGCACACCGTGCTGGCGCTCGACCCGCAGGACCTCTTCACGGACCTGCCAGCGCTGCTGCGCCGCCACGCCTTCACGCCCGACGCCGTGATCCAGGTGGAGCGGCTGGGGCGGCGCGCGCTCCTCTCCGACCTGCCCTCCATCCCGTGCCCCAAGCTCTTCTGGTCCGTGGATACGCACATGAACCTCCACTGGCAGGCGCACTACGCCCGGCTCTTCGACACGGTGCTGACCACCCAGCGGGCCTGGACCGGGCGCTTCGCCTCCGCCGGGAGCGGCCCGGGGGAGGGGGGTGACGGGGGGGGCGTGGGCGGCGGCATCCGTGTGGAATGGCTGCCCTGGCATGGCATCAAGCGCGACTTCCGGCCCCATTCCCAGCGCGGGCGGGAGCTGGGCTTCGTGGGGCGCGTCACGAAGCATCGACCCGCTCGGCGCTGGTTCACGGAGCATCTGCGCGCCGCGTATGGTTTCGTCCATGAGGAGAACCTCGCCTGGGGCCCCATGCACGAGTATTACGACGACTGCCGCCTGGTGCCCAACGAGGCGCTCTTCGGCGAGGTGAATTTCCGGCTCTTCGAAGCGGCCTCCTGCGGCTGTGCGGTGCTCACGCCCGACGTGCCCGCCGAGGTGGGCGAGCTCTTCGTGCCCGGCCGGGAGGTGGAAACCTACGGCAACGTGCTGGAGCTGGGGGCGCTCATCGAGCGCCTGCGCAAGCGCCCCGATGAGGCCCTGCGGCTGGGCCTGGCCGCGTGGGAGCGCATCCGGCGGGAGCACCTGCCGCGCCACAGGGCCGCGCGCCTGGCGGAGCTGGCCGGAGAGGGCGCTGGCCGCGCGGCGGGGGGGCGCGAGGCCCTGCGCTGCCTGGCGAGGACCACCTTCGCCCTCTGGGAATCCGGCGGCCTGACCATGGGCAAGGCGGACGTGTTCACCATGCTGGAGCGTGCCGGAGGCTGGGCGAGGCTGCCCGGAGAGCATCTTCGCGCCCTGGCCAAGACGGGCGACGAGGCGGGCCTGCGCGAGCGGGTGCACGGGCTGGTGCGGGAGGTGCGCGACAGAGGCGGGGCGCATGCGCCGGGCCCCGTGGCCCCCCGCCCGGAACTTGCACGCCCGGAACTTGCACGCCCGGAGCCCGCCCGCCTGGAGCTTGCCTGCCTGGCCTCGGCCGCGGCCCTGCGCCTGGGCGAGTGGGACGTGGCCAAGTTCTTCTGGTACCGCCACATGGAGGCCTCCAGGCCCGGGCAGGCGGCACCCAAGCCGGAGTCGCCCCCGGTGCTCATGCGCCTCTGGGGCGGGGAGCAGCGGCGGGCGGGCAGGGAGCTGCGCGCGGGGTTCGTCTTCAGCGAGCGGGAGCACCTCCCCCTCACGGCCATGGAGTGCCTGTTCATGGCCGTGGACCTGGGCGGAGGCGAGGAGGCGAGCCGCGACGTGGAAACCCTCTCCCGGCTGGAGTCCATCCTGGAGCCCGTGCGCGGAGCGGAGCCCGGGCGGCTGGCCTTCCTCTCCCAGCTCGCCCTGCTGCGGCCCAAGGACTGGCGAACGGCCCTGGAGCTGGCGCTGACGAACCTGCGGGCCTTCCGCCTGCGGGAGGGGTTGGGCGAGCTGCTCCACGCGAGCGGGCTGGCCGCGCGCGCCGGGCAGGAAGACCGCTTCATGCGGGTGCTGGCCGGGAAGGATCGACGGGGATTGCTGCGGGCGGCCCTGACGACCTCCGGCGGTCAGCAGAGCGGTGGCCAAAGGGGCGTCGGGCAAAAGACCGATGCCCAGAAGGGCGACGGGCCGGAAGGCTGATCCGGCCCGCTTCCAGCCTCCTTCGGGAGCCTTGCGGGCACCTTTCCGGCGTTATTTCCGCAACATTCCGGTGTCATTGCGGCATGAGGGAAGAGCGTCCCCGGCCGCTACTCCTCTTCCGGGTCCACCAGGGGCTCGTGGCGCGAGAGGTCGTAGAGCCCGGCCAGGGGGATGTCCAGGTCGTAGCTCGGAATCCTGTCGAAGCGGATGAAGCCGATGTCCTTTCCGGCGGTCATGTCCGAGAGGGCGGGCAGCCCCAGCGGCACCGGGAAGGTCAGCGGCGAGGCCGTGATGCTTTTCAGGCGCGTGGCGTACTGGGTCTTGAGGAAAGCCACGATGCGGTCGCGCTCCTCCTCGGAAAAGGATTCGAGGATCACCCGGTGGGTGGAGGCGGCGTCGCCGGGCGCGCCCGGCATGGGCGAGCCCACGAGCACGTCCCAGTCGTAGACCTCCTCCAGCTCCGGGTCCCACTCGCTGCGGAAGAGGTGCACCTCCACATCCTTGCGGCCCTTGAAGCTCTTGATGATCATGCTGACGACGTGGCCGCGGTCGATGGCCAGGGGATGTTCTGCTTGGTGGATGGTGATGTCCATGGCTCGCTCCGTGTTCCGGGGAGCATACCCCCTTGCGCCGATATGCTCAAGAAAAAGCACGGTTGCGCTCACCGTGCAAACAGGTACAATGCGACGGAGCGGAACTGCCCCATGAGCGTCTTCCAACTCCACACCGACCTGACCCCCACGGGCGACCAGCCCGAGGCTATCGCCTCCATTTGCGAGAACCTACGCCAGGGTGTGGTCGACCAGGTGCTCCTGGGGGCCACGGGCACGGGCAAGACCTTCACCGTGGCCCAGGTCATCGCCGGGGTGGACCGCCCGGCGCTCATCCTCGCGCCCAACAAGACCCTCGCCGCCCAGCTCTACGGGGAGTTCAAGTCCCTGTTTCCCAAGAACGCCGTGGAGTATTTCGTCAGCTATTACGACTATTATCAGCCGGAAGCCTACCTCCCGCACACGGACGTCTACATCGAGAAGGACTCGTCCATCAACGACGAGATCGACAAGCTCCGCCACGCGGCCACCCACGCCCTGCTCACCCGGAGAGACGTGATCATCGTGGCCTCGGTCTCGTGCATCTACGGCCTGGGCTCGCCCGACTTCTACGCCACCATGGTCCAGCCCGTGGAGGAGGGCCAGACCCTGCCCATGGAGAAGCTCCTGGCCCGCCTGGTGGAGATACAGTACGAGCGCAACGACTACGACTTCCACCGCGGAACCTTCCGCGTGCGGGGCGACGTGGTGGAGCTCATCCCGGCCTACGAGCGCGAGCAGGCCCTGCGCATCGAATATTTCGGCGACGAGATCGAGTCCATCCTGGAGACGGACCCGCTCACCGGGGAGGTCCGCTCGCGCATCGCCAAGACCGTCATCTACCCCGGCTCGCACTACGTCTCCGACCAGGACAACCTGCACCGCGCCAGGACGGACATCCGCGACGAGCTGGCCGAGCGGCTGGCGTTCTTCCGGGCGAACAACCGCCTCGTGGAGGCCCAGCGCCTGGAGCAGCGGACCATGTTCGACCTGGAGCAGATCGAGGAGCTGGGCTACTGCAACGGCATCGAGAACTACTCCCGCCACCTGGACGGCCGCACCGAGGGCCAGCCCCCGGCCACCCTGCTGGACTACTTCCCCGAAGATTTCATCCTGTTCATCGACGAGTCGCACATCGCCGTGCCCCAGGTGGGCGGCATGTTCAACGGCGACCGTTCGCGCAAGTCCACCCTGGTGGACTTCGGCTTCCGGCTGCCCTCCGCCCTGGACAACCGCCCGCTCAACTTCGAGGAGTTCCTGGAGCGCAAGGGCCAGGCGGTGTACGTCTCGGCCACGCCCGGGCCCTGGGAGCTGGAGCGCGCCCAGGGGCTCGTGGTGGAGCAGATCATCCGGCCCACGGGCCTGGTGGACCCGGTGGTGGAGGTGCGGGCCACGCGCGGGCAGATTGACGACCTGCTCGGCGAATGCAAGAAGAGGATCGAGCGCGACGAGCGCGTGCTGGTGACCACGCTGACCAAGCGCATGGCCGAGGACCTCACCGAATACCTCCAGAAGATGGGGGTGGAGACCCGCTACCTGCACTCGGACATCGACACCCTGGAGCGCATGTCCATCATCCAGGCGCTGCGTGCGGGGGAGTTCTCCGTGCTGGTGGGCATCAACCTCCTGCGCGAGGGGCTCGACCTGCCCGAGGTCTCGCTGGTGGCCGTGCTCGACGCGGACAAGGAGGGCTTCCTGCGGTCCGTGCGCTCGCTCATCCAGACCTTCGGCCGCGCGGCCAGGAACGTGGACGGGCGCGTGCTGCTCTACGCCGACAAGATGACGGACTCCATGCGCACGGCCATGGACGAGACCGAGCGCCGCCGCGCCGTGCAGCAGGCCTACAACGAGGAGCACGGCATCACGCCGAGGACCATCGTCAAGCGGCTGGAGAACGTCCTGGCGAACATCTCGAAGCCGGGGGACAAGGGCTCGCGCAGGGGGCGCGGGTCCGGAGCGGGCGCTCCGGACCAGGACGCGGAGGCCATGGCCATGGACGCCAGGGGCCTCGCACGGGCCATCAAGGGGCTGGAGCGGGAGATGCGCGCGGCCGCGCAGGAGCTGGAGTTCGAGCGCGCGGCCGAGCTGCGCGACCGCATCGTGCCGCTACGGGCGCGGCTGCTGGAACTGGGAGGGTAGATGAAGACCATCGAACGGTTGAACGCCAGGATCCGCATATTCAAGCGGCGATGGGGCATGCTCTGGGACATCGTGGTGGGCATGGTCCTGTTGTTCGTGTGCTTCATCATGGGCGTGGCCGGATACATGCTCATCGAGAAATGGGACCTGCTCTCCAGCGTGTACATGACCATCATCACGCTGGCCACGGTGGGCTACGGAGAGACCCACGCCCTCTCCGACGCGGGCCGCATCTTCACCATCTTTCTCATCTTCATGGGTGTGGGCGGATTTTTCTACATCATGGTGGCCTTCTCCCAGTTCGTGGTGGAGGGCCGCCTGCAGATTCTCTGGGGGAAGCGCAGGATGCAGAAGGCAATCGACAAGCTCAACGGGCATTTCATCATCTGCGGCTACGGGCGCATCGGCTCCATCGTGGTGGAGGAGATCCAGAGCGAGGGCTACGACGTGGTGGTCCTGGAGCAGGACCAGGATCTCATCGAAAAAATGGAGAACGAGGGCATCCTCTGCGCGGAGGGCGACGCCACCAGCGACGAACTGCTTGTGAACGTCGGGCTCCTGCGCGCCCGCGCGCTCATCACGGCGCTCTCCTCCGAGGCGGCCAACGTCTACGTCACCCTCACCGCCCGCCAGCTCAACCCCGGGCTGACCATCGTGGCCCGGGCGGGCCACCGCTCGCACATCAACCGCCTGGAGCTGGCCGGGGCCAACCGCGTGGTCCTGCCGCACCTCATCGGCGGGGTGCGCATGGCCCAGAACGTGCTCCGCCCCACGGTGACCAACTTCCTGGAGCTGGCCCAGCGCGGCACCTCCATGGACCTCCAGATGGAGGAGCTGGTGGTGCCGAGCGATTCGGAACTGGCGGGCAAGGACATCATCCAGTCCAACATCCGCCCAGAATACAACCTCATCATCATCGCCATCAAGCGGCCGGACGGGCACATGATCTTCAACCCCGGGCCCAAGGAGGTCATCAACGCGCAGGACACCCTCCTGCTCGTGGGCCGCAGGGAGGATTCCCGTCGCTTCAAGCGCAAGCTCTATCCCGACATGGAGGAACTGGCCTAAATGGTGGAACCCAGCCAGGGGGGCGCGGACGCCCCGCAGACCAGCCCCGCCGCGCGCGTCGAGGAGCTGCGCGCGCTCATCCGCTACCACAACGAGCGCTACTACGACCTCGACACCCCGGAGATCGAGGACGAGGAGTACGACGCGCTGTTCCGCGAGCTCCAGGCCATCGAACGCGCGCACCCTGAGCTGGACGAGCCCGGCTCGCCCACGCACCGGGTGGGCGGGCGCGCGCAGCGCGGCTTCGAGAGCGCGCCCCACGCCCTGCCCATGCTCAGCCTGGACAACGCCATGATCGCCCCGCGCGGGGACGAGGACGCCCGGCTCGACTTCACGGCCTGGCGCGAATTTTCTTCCGAGAGGCTGGTGAACGCCTTTGCGGACGAGGTGCAGCTGCATTCCCTGGAGGCCCTGCGCGCCGAGCTGGGCAGGCCCCTGGAGCAGAAGGAGCGCATCAGGTACGGCCCGCTCATCGGCCGGGCCGTGCGCGAGCACCTGCTGAAGGAAAGCGGGGCGGACCGCGAAGCCTTCGAGGCCGTGCTGGGGGAGCTGCTCGCAAGGTTGCGCGCCTTGGCCCCGGCGCGCCCGGCCTCCGGCGGGGGGAAAACCCTGCTCGACTTTGACGCCGCCTTACCGGCTTCTGCGGACGCTTCCGTTTCCGCGAGTTCTCCTGCTTCCACAGGCTCTCCCGGCGCTCTCGTGCTCTCCGGCGTGCCCGAGGCCGCCTTCCGCTGGCCCGCGCGCGCTCTGGGCACGTTCTGGGCCGACCCCAAGATGGACGGCCTGGCCCTGGAGATCATCTACGAGGAGGGCCGCCTCGCCCGGGCCATCACCCGGGGGGACGGCCGCGTGGGCGAGCTGGTCACGGAGAACGTCAGAACCATCGCCAACGTGCCCCGGGAGCTCCCGGGCGGTGCCCCGCGCCTGCTGGAGGTGCGCGGCGAGGTGGTCATGTCTTCCGAGGGGTTCGAGCGGCTGAACGCCGAGCAGCGCGAGCGCGGCGAGCGCGAATTCGCCAACCCGCGCAACGCCGCCGCCGGGTCCATCCGCCAGCTCGACTCCGCCGTGGCCGCCTCGCGTCCGCTGCGGTTCCTGGCCTACGGCGCGGGCAGGGCGGATTTCGGCATGGATGCAGGCAGTAATGTCAGCAGGGATGTCGGCACGGGCGGGAACGAAGCGCTCCCGCGCTGGCCCACCCACGCCGCGCTCATGGCCACCCTGGAGGGCTACGGGTTCGAGATTCCTCCCGAGGCGCGGCTGTGCGCCACGCCCAAGGAGGTGGAGGCGACCTTCGCCCGGCTCTTCGAGCGGCGCGGGGGGCTGCCGTTCGAAATCGACGGCGTGGTGGCCAAGCTCGACGACCGCTCCCTCCAGGAGTTCCTCTCGTCCACGGCCCGTGCCCCGCGCTGGGCCATCGCCCTCAAGTTTCCCGCCCGCCAGGCCGAGACCCTGCTGCTGGACGTGACGGTGCAGGTGGGCCGCACGGGCGTGCTCACCCCCGTGGCCCTGCTTGCGCCCGTGCGCGTGGGCGGGGTGGAGGTTTCCCGGGCCACGCTGCACAACTTCGAGGAGGCGGCGCGAAAGCGCGTGCGCATCGGCGAGGCCGTGCGCATCCAGCGCGCGGGCGATGTCATCCCCCAGGTGCTCGGCCCCGTGAACCCGGACGGCGGCGAGTCCAACATCCCCGTGCCGCAATTCTGCCCCGTCTGCCACTCCCCCGTGGACAAAAGCGAGGGCGCGGTGGCGCTGCGCTGCGTCAACGCCACCTGTCCGGCCAAGCTGGAGCTCTCCCTGGTCCATTTCGTGTCCAAGTACGGGCTCGACATGGAGGGTGTGGGCGAGGAGTGGGTCAAGCGCCTGGCGCGGGACGGCCACCTGAAGTCCCCGGCGGACCTCTTCACCCTCAAGCGGGAGACGCTGCTGGGCTACGAGCGCATGGGCGAGCGGTCGTCGGCCAATTTCATCGCGGCCATCGAAAAGGCCAGGGAGACAGCCACGCTGGACAGGCTCGTGGCCGCCCTGGGCATACCCAACGTGGGCGAGCAGACGGCCCGTGTGCTCGCCGCGCACTATGCGGACCTCGACGCGCTCTCCGAAGCGCGGGAGGGCGAACTCATGGCCCTGCCGGACATCGGGCCCGTGGTGGCCGGGGCCATTGCCGCGTTTTTCCGCACACCGGAAAACCTCGCCCTGCTGGACCGCTTTCGCCGTTTGGACCTCTGGCCCGCTGGCGGAGCGGCCAGCGCTGGAGGGACGGCGGGCGAGGGAGAAATGGGCCCCCTGGCGGGGAAGAAGTTGCTCTTCACGGGCACGCTGCCCGTGCCGCGCTCCCGGGCGGAGGGCTGGGTGCGCGAGGCCGGGGGCGAGGCCGTGAAGGGGCTCTCCAAAAAGCTCGACTGGCTCGTGGCGGGCGAAAATCCCGGCAGCAAGCTGGACAAGGCTCGCGCCCAGGGCGTATCCGTTGTAGACTACGAGACGTTTGTGGCCCTGGTCGGGCGCGATGCGGCCGGGGACGCGCAAGACAACAAGGAGTAACCATGCAGGATATCATCATCATGGGCGCGAACGGACGCATGGGCCAGACCCTGGTCCGGTTCGTGAACGCGGAAGAGGGGCTCAATCTCGCGGGTGTTACGGAGCGCGCCGGCAATGAAGGGGGACTGGAGCGACTGGGCTGCAAGGTCTCTGCCGACGCGGACGAACTCTTCGCCCAGTGCCCGGGTGCCACGGTCATCGACTTCACCGCGCCCAAAGCCACCATGCACATGGTCAGCCGCGCGGTGAAGCACGGGCTCTGCGCCGTCATCGGCACCACGGGCCTCTCGGCGGACGACTTCGTGACCCTGGAGGAGGCCGCGCGCGAGGTGCCGCTCTTCTACGCGCCGAACATGAGCCAGGGCGTCAACGTGCTGCTCAAGGTGCTGCCCCAGCTGGTGAAGCTCCTGGGCGAGGGCTTCGACATGGAGATGGTGGAAACCCACCACAAGATGAAGAAGGACGCCCCCAGCGGCACGGCCATCAAGCTGGCCCAGTGCCTGGCCGAGGCGCGCGGCTGGGACTACGACGAGGTCAAGAATTACACCCGCGACGGCATCATCGGCGAGCGCCCCGGGAAGGAGATCGGCGTGCAGACCCTGCGCGGCGGCGACGTGGTGGGCGAGCACACCGTGTATTTCTACGGCATGGGCGAGCGCATCGAGGTGACCCACCGGGCCCACTCGCGCGACATGTTCGCGGGCGGCGCGGTGACGGCGGCCAAGTGGCTGCACGGCCGAAAGCCCGGCAAGCTCTACAACATGCAGGACATCTTCTAGCGGCCGCGCGGGAGCCGCAAGGCAGGGAGCGGCGCAGCCATGCTCAAGGTCGCGGGCCTCGTCTTCATCGTGGGAGCCATCTGGTTCGCCCTGCGCGATGCGCGCAGGCGGAAGGAGACCTACGAGGAGGTCCAGCGCCGGGTGAGCGAGGACATGGCCCTGCTCCGGGCAGAGCGGGAGGCCGACTCCGCAAAGGCCAGGGAGCATGCGGCCGGAGAAACGGCCAAAGAACGCACGGACAGAAGAATCTGAACGGGTGCGCGAACGGAAAACACGTCAAAGGGCCGGTCCGAGGACCGGCCCTTCTCGCGTCCGGACGAAATCAGTTGTTGCTGCCGGAGGACCCCAGGACGGCGCGCATGAAGCCGTAAACCCGCTCCATGGCCGCTTCCAGCTCCCCGAAGGCCGCGCGCGAGGCGGCCAGGTCGCCGTCCTTGGCGGCCAGCTCCAGCTTCAGGCAACATTCGCGCAGCTCCTCCGCGCCCATGGTGGCGGCGGAGCCTTTGAGCGAGTGGGTCAGGTAGGCCATGGCCTCGGCATCCTCCCGGCCCAGGGCCTCGCGGATGCGCTCCAGGCGCTTGGGCTCTTCGGTGACGAAGACCGAGAACAACCGCTCCACGAAAACCGGCTAGCACCGCATACTTTCCAACCACAAGCCGGTGATGGGCTGCGCGCTCAAG
>JBFWJM010000025.1:0-20098 GCA_050253205.1 Desulfovibrionaceae bacterium | reverse complement strand
CTTCGAGGGGCTGGTGCGCCGGGGGGTGCGGGCCGTGGTGGTCATGGCTGCGGGCTTCCGCGAGACGGGCCGCGAGGGCTGGTGGTTCGAGCAGCAGCTCGCCCGGCAGGCCCGGCAGCACCACGTGGCCCTGCTGGGGCCGAACTCCCTGGGCCTCATGCACTGCGCCAGGAGCCTGGACATCACCACCCTGGGGCCGCTGCCGCGCTGCGGCAACGTGGCCTTCTTCTCGCAGTCGGGGTCCATGTGTTACGCGGCCATGGACTGGGCCCTGGGCACGGAGTTCGGCTTCTCGGTCTTCGCCCACCTGGGCAACAAGGCGGTGGTCAGCGAGGCGCACCTCATCGAAGCCCTGGGGCGCGACGAGTGCACGGACGTGATCATCGCGCACCTGGAGAGCGTGGAAAACGGCCGGGAGTTCATGCGCGCCGCCGAGAAGGTCACGGCCAGAAAGCCCGTGATCATGCTCAAGGCGGGCACCACGCCGGGCGGGGCGCGGGCCGTCTCCGACCACACCGGGGCCCTGGCGGGCAACGCCATGGCCTACGACGCGGCGTTCATCCAGTCGGGCATCATCCGGGTGGACGAGGCGCGCGACCTCTTCCGGCTGGCCGAGGCCTTCGCCACCCAGCCGCTGCCCAAGGGGCCGAACCTGGCGGTGGTGACGAACTCGGGCGGCCCAGGCATCCTCGCAGCGGACGCCTGCGAAAACTCGCGGCTGAACCTCGTGCGCCCGAGCGCGGCCACGCTGGAGGCCCTGCGCGAGGTCCTGCCGCCGTATGCCTCGCTCTACAATCCCATCGACATCATCGGCGACGCGGACGCCGCGCGCTACCGGGCCGCCCTCGGGGCGGTGGCCGCAGACGAGCAGGTCCATGCGCTGCTCGTGCTGCTCACGCCCACGGCCTCGGCCGAGGTGGAGGAGACGGCGCGGGCCGTGGTGGAGGTGGCGCGCAGTTCGGGCAAGCCGGTGCTGGCGAGCTTCATGGGCCAGGAGCGCGTGGCCGCCGGACGGGAGATACTGCGCCACGCGGGCGTGCCGTGCTATGAATTTCCGGAGCAGGCGGTGCACGCGCTGGAGGCGCTCTACGGGCACCACCTCTGGCAGAACAGGGCCTACCCGGTGGACGTCTGCTTCCGGCGCGACAAGGCCCGGGCCGAGCGCGTCATCGCCCAGGCGCGGGAGCTGGGCCTCTCGGAGCTGCTCGACTTCCGGGCCATGGAGCTCGGCCAGGCGTACGAGCTGCCCTTCCCGGAGACGGTGCTGGCCAGGACCTCGGAGCAGGCCGTGCGCGCGGCCAAGAAGATGGGCTTCCCCGTGGCGCTCAAGGTGGCCTCCCCGCAGATCGAGTTCAAGACCGAGGTGCGCGGCGTGGCCCTGGGCCTCGGCGGGCCCAACGAGGTGCGCGAGGCCTTCGGGGAGATCACGGCGCGGGCGGCCCGGCTGCGGCCCGAGGCGTACCTGCTCGGGTGCATGGTCCAGGCCATGGCCCCGCGCTCCGCGCGCGACGTGCAGGTGGATTTCACCCGGGATGCGCAGTTCGGCCCGCTGATCCGTTTCGGCATGGGCGGGGTGCACACCGAGGTGCTGGGCGACTGGTCCAAGCGGCTCGCGCCGCTCAGCCTGGGCGACTCGCAGGACATGGTCCGCGAGATCACGGCCTACCCGCTGCTGCGGGGCGTGCGCGGGGAAAAGTCGGTGGACATCGGCGCCATTGAGGACATACTCTTGACCGTGTCGCAGATGGCGGTGGACTTCCCGGAGATCGAGTCGGCCAGGATCGGCCCGATCCTGGTGGACGAATCCGGGGCGTTGGTGGTGGACATGCGCGTGACGCTGACGCCCCGATCCTGACCGCCCGCCGAATAACGCTTCCGCTCCGGCGGGCTGCGGGGCAGGCTGCCCTCGGCCCAAACAACGCCAGCCAAAGCGCGAACCGCGCGCAACCCGGCGAGGAGGAATCATGCCAGGACTGTACATCGGCGCTACCGCGAGCTACTCCGGCAAGAACATGGTGGTGCTCGGCCTCGGGCTCAAGTTCAAGGAGCTGGGGCTCGACGTGGGCTACATGAAACCCGTGGGCGCGCAGCCGCTCACGAGGGGCGACGTGCTCGGCGACGAGGACGCCTTCTTCTGCCAGGAGGTGCTCGGCCTGGAGGACGACCCCCGGGACGTGACCCCCGTGGTGGTGACCCACGACTTCCGGGTCAAGGCCTTTGCCCAGCCCTGCGAGGGCCACCTGCCGAAAATCGCCGAGAGCTACGACGCCCTGGCCGCGAAGCACGGCATGATGATGCTCGCGGGGTCCGGGTCCATGTATTCGGGCAAGTATTGCGGGGTGGACGGCATCGCCGTGGTGCGCGCCCTGGCGGAGAGGGGCGTCAAGGCCGTGGTCATCGACCGCTTCCAGAAGGAGCTCAAGTACGACTATCTCATGGTCATGAAGGAGGCCCTGGGCGACCAGCTGGCCGGAGTGGTGCTCAACGACATCCCGCCCGCGTTCATGGAGGAGACCAGGACGCAGATCGCCCCGTTCCTGGAGAGCCGGGGGGTCAAGGTGGCGGGGGTCATCCCGTCGGACACCATCATGGGCACCATCACCGTGGCGGACCTGGCCGAGCGCCTGGGCGGAAAGGTGGTCTCGGCGCACTCCAGCGCGGAGCGCATCGTGGAGCGGTTCCTCATCGGCACCATGCAGGTGGAGAACTTCATGACCCACTTCCGCAAGCACAAGAACGCGGCGGTCATCGTGGGCGGAGACAGGAGCGACGTGCAGCTCGTGGCCCTGGAGGGGGACTGCCCCTGCCTCATCCTCACGGGCAACCTCTACCCCAACGACATCATCCTGACCCGCTCGGAAGTGCTCAAGACGCCCATCATCATCGCCCGGGAGGACACCTTCACCGTGGCCAAGAAGATGGAGGCCACGCTCTCGCGCCACAAGCTGCGCGAGGCCATCAAGGTCCGCCACTCGGCGGAGCTCGCGGCCGAGCACCTGGACGTGGCCTACCTCAAGGGCGCGCTGGGGCTCTAGCGCCGAAGCAGGCGAGACAGTCTGAAACGGCCCGCCGCTTTCCCGTTGCCAGCGGGGGCGGGCCGGGATACCCTGCGCCGGACATGCACCACCAAAAGGCCATGAACCACCTGTGCGTCGCCCGGGCCCACGGGCCCTATTGCACGCTCGGGGCGTTGCTCCTCGCCCTGGCGCTCGTGTGCGCCTCGCTCCTGGCGAACGCGGGAACGGCGCTGGCCGCGCCGACGGCCAAGGCCTCCCCCCTGCCCACGGGCACCGCCCTCAAGGACACCATCTTCGGCACGGACCCCGCGCTGGACTGGCCCGCCCCGGCCGCGCCCCGGCAGGAACGGCGCATCGCCATCCAGGGCCGCGACGTGCCCGACGTGTTCTGGTACGCGGCCTCCATGGCCTACACCGTGGCCCTCCAGGACCACCCCGCGCCGCTCATGTTCGTCGTCGCCGGGACGGGCGCGCGCCACGACTCGGACAAGGCCGCCTACCTCACGGACCTGTTTTACTCCATGGGCTACCACGTGGCCGCCCTGTCCTCGCCCACGCACTTCCACTTCCTGGTTTCCATCTCGCGCCACGCCGCGCCGGGCTGGGCCCCCCTGGACGTGGACGACCTCTACCGGGTCATGGGCTTTGTGCGCGAGGACCTCTCCCGCGAGCTGGAGGACGAGCTCGGCCCAGGGGCCATCACGGGCTTCGACCTCTCGGGCTACAGCCTGGGCGGCATGCACGCCGCCTTCCTGGCCCGGAAAGACGAAGGCCAACCCGAGGGCGAGCGCTTCGGCTTCGGCCGGGTGCTGCTCATCAACCCCGCCGTGGACCTCTTCGCCTCGGCCCTCAGGTTCGACTCCTGGCTGGAACCGGAGAGCCTGGAGGGCGAGGACGCCCAGGAACTGTTCGAGGAGTTCATCGAACGGGTATCGGAATTTTACGTGGGGGCGGACTTCGAGCGCTTCGACAGCGACTTCCTCTACAGGCTGAAGGACGGCTTCCCGCTCACGGACGCCCAGATGCGCGCGCTCATCGCGGCCACCTTCCGCATGTCCTCCTCGGCCATGATCTTCGCCTCGGACGTCTGCCTGCGCGCGGGCTACCTGGTGGACCCGGAGCGCACCCTCGGCCCGGCGGATTCGCTCACGCCGTATCTTTCCGCCTCCATGCGCATCCCCTTCAGGGACTATGTGGCCCAGTACCTGCTGCCCTATGCGCGGCACCTGCGCCCAGGCCTCAAGGACGACGAGTTCTTCGCGGCCGTGCGCCTGGATTCCATGGCCGGATTCCTGCGCGAGCACGCCAACGTCGTGGTGGCCGGGAGCGCCAACGATCCCATCCTCGGGCCGGACGAGGTCGAGTTCCTGCGCCGGACCTTCGGCCCGGACCGCCTCTTCCTCGCCGAGGACGGCGGGCACATGGGCAACATGAAGAACGGGCGCTTCGTGCTCGCCATGCAGCGGCTCCTGCGCACGGCCGGGGAGGCGAGATGAAGACCCTGCTGCGCCTGCTGCCCCTGCTGCTGCTCCCGGCCCTGGCCGCCTGCGCCACGGCGCGCGTGGAGCCGGACCTGACGCTCGCGCCCACGGGGTTCCACGCGCCCGTCTCCCGGGGGCCTGCGGCCGGGGAGGCCCTGGGCAACGACGACCAGCCCCAGAACGGCCTGCCGGACTACCTGCACGTGAGCGACCCGCTGGAGGGCATGAACCGCGCCATCTACGCCTTCAACGCCCGGCTCGACTCCTGGGTCCTGCTCCCGGCCGTGGACGTCTACCGCGCCCTGGTGCCGGAGCCCGCGCGCCTGGGCGCGTCCAACGTCTTCGACAACTTTGGCGAGCTGCCGACCCTGCTCAACTGCCTGCTCCAGGGCAAGCTGGAGTGCGCGGGCATCACCCTCTCCCGGCTGCTCATGAACACGAGCTTCGGGCTCTTCGGACTGGTGGACGTGGCCACCCCGGCGGGGCTGCCCGAGCAGGACGAGGACTTCGGCCAGACGCTCGGGGCCTGGGGCGTGGGCAGCGGGCCGTACCTGGTGCTGCCGCTCTTCGGCCCCTCCTCCGTGCGCGACGCCGTGGGCCTCGGGGGCGACTGGGTCGTGACCTCCTGGGAGTGGCAACAGGTCCACACGCAGCTCGGCACGGACAACCGCGACCCCTGGGACTGGAGCCGCACGGCCCTGGAGGCCGTGGACACCCGCCACCGCCAGCCCTTCCGCTACCACGGCACGGACACGCCCTTCGAGTACGACATGATGCGCTACCTCTCCACCAAGAAACGCGAGCTGGACATCCGCCGCTAGATTCGTCAGCGGATCTCAAACCGGGCCGCGCGCACCGTCTCGCAGCCGGGAGCGGCGTGCAGGACATGCACGTAGAAGCGGCGCATGGGGGAGAAGCCGAACTTCCCGCCCAGCACGGCCACGCGCCAGCCGTCGTAGTCCGCGTAGCGCACGGGCAGCACCGAGGCCGCCCCGGCGGCGGCGTGGCTCTGCTCCGTGGCCACCACCTCCATCCGCGCCCGGGGGTCCATGCGGTCCTTGGAGAAGATGAGTATCACCCGCTCCCTCGGGGTCACGGTGCGATCCCGCTCGGGTATGCGCATCATCCGGGCGAAGTCGCGGAGTTGCCCGTAGCCCGGATTGCCCCCGCGCACGCCCATCTCGAAGGTGTTGCGCTCCAGGATGTACATTTCCATTTCGGGCCTGGGGCGGTAGATGGGCGCGGCGAACGACTCGTGGAACACGAGCCCCTGGGGCGAGATGCCCACGTTGGCGTAATACTGGACCTCGGCCCTGCGGCCCTGGCCGTCCGCCAGGAAGAGCACGCCGGAGGAGCGGTGCCCTCCCCCCGGGGAGGGGGTCGGGGTGAGCTCGGAGATGGCCAGCCCCGTCAGCTCGAAGCCCTCGTAGGCGAAGCCGGGCTCCAGGAGCAGGTGCGTCCCGGCCGGGTCGAACCAGGCCGCGCGCTCCGCAGGGTCGCCGTGCTTGATCTCGTGCACCAGGGAGGCCGCGAGGAGGCGGTAGTCGTCGCCCAGGGCCTCGGGGGGCTGGCGGCTGGCTTCCGTGCCAAACGCGGGCAGGGCGAGCACCCCCGCGAAGGCGGCAGCCAGGCCCAGGGCCCCGAGCCAGGTGCGGAACCGGGCGCGAAGATGGGCAATATGACTCACGGCTGCCCCTCCCCGCCCTTTTGTTGGCCGAACGAGGCCATGTTGCGCTGGATGATGGCCCCGACCTGCGCGGTCTGGATGATCTGCTTGCCCGCGATCAACGCCAAGACCTCCACGGGTCCGGTGAAGGTGAACAGGGTCACGAACCCGCCGATGTATCCGGTCACCATCACGCCGTCGATCATGGCCTGATATTCGTCGGGGGTCATCCGCTCGGAGATGACCACCACCTCCTGCGGGGCCACGCTGGTGACGTCGATGAGCCCCGGGTCGAGCGGAAAGTCTTGCGGCGGGCCGAAGTCCGGCGGCGTGAGCAGCCCGTCGAAGGGCTCGGCGGGTGCGTCGCCGTCCGCCCCGAAGACGCCCCCCTCGCCGCCGCCTCCGCCGCCGTCGTCCCCTCCGCCGCCGCTGTGCGCCCAGGCCGGGCCGGGGCACGCCAACACACACAAACACAACAACAAACACGAACTGCGGGCAAACCAGGCCCTCGCCACGACAACCGACATCTCCCCTCCCCGAACTGTTTTCCCTACTCCTTCATGAATCCCCTGCCGATGGAGAACGCCTTGCCGAGATACCGGCCCGAGGCGAAGTATCCCTTGGTGCCGGTGCCGTAGATCACGGGGCGGACCTTGTCGATGACCGGGGCGTTGTCCACGAGCGCCGCCTCGTCCGCCAGCACCTCCTTGATCTCGCCCACGAACTGCGTGTGCAGCCCGAGCTCGATGACATGGAGCACCTCAAGCTCGATGACCAGCGGAAACTCCGCCACGTAGGGCGCGTCCACCTTGGTGGCCCTGGCCGGGGTCAGGCCCGCGCGGGCGAACTTGTCCATGTCCCTGCCGGAGACCATGCCCAGGAAATCCGCCTGCGCGACGTGCTCCTCGGAGGGGATGGACACCGTGAAGGCGCCACGCTCCTTGATGCAGCCGTGGGTATACGTGGCCGCCCGCAAGGACACGGCCAGACAAGGCGGCTTGGAGCAGCAGACCCCGCCCCAGGCGATGGTCATGGCGTTGGCCCGACCCTGCGCATCGTACGCGCCCACCACCCAGACAGGCGTGGGCAGAGCGAGAATATTCGCTCCCAGAGCTTTCTTCATCCCCTCTTCTCCTTGATGGTTTTTCCGGTGCCAGCACAGGCGGACCCCTTCCGCCCGGCTCCCGGAACGTACCAGATTCGCGCTTCGGGTCCAAGGGCCCCTGCGGCGGATGCCCGCGCGAAGGAGGTTTCCCGCACGTTTTTTCCCATGCTCGTTGAATTTTTCCCCCAGAGGGGCTACGTTGCGCACAGTACAATCCTTTTTGGCGACCGAGGTTAAGTGCTCCGTGCGCAAATGGCTGCCCTCCATATCCCCTACGCCAATGGCCGCGCTCGTCTCGTTCGCCGCCATCCTGGCCCTGATGCTGCTCGGCGCGTACAACCTCGCCCTGGCGCACTCCCTGGTGGAAGGCTACTCCATCCTCGCTGGGTGCATCATCTTTTCCATCTCCTGGAACAGCCGCTGGCGCACGGGCAACCACTTCCTGCTCGTGCTCGGCTCGGGCTATCTCTGCTACGCCCTGTTCGACTTCCTGCACCTGCTGGTCTTCGCGGGCATGCGCATCCTCCCGGACCAGCCCCCCGAGTTGCTCCACCACCTCGACGCCCTCGGCGACGCCTCCCGCGCCATCGCGTTCCTGGCGGCTATTCCTTTCCTCACGCGCCGAGCCTCCGTCCCGCTGGTCCTGTTTGGTTGGATAGCCATCGCCTCGGGCCTGCTCTGGGTCCTGTTCTCCGGCATCCTGCCGCCTGGCAGCGGCCAGGACGAGTCCACAGGCCTATACGGACACGTGGAAACCGTGCTCAATTTCCTGCTCCTATTCTCGGCCATGGCGCTGCTCCACCTGCGCCGGGCACACCTGCCCGCCACCCCGTACAGCCTGCTGCAGTTCTCCCTCGCCGCCACCCTGGCGCAACTCTCCCTCCTCCTGCCCGTTTGGCACGGTGGGGACATGAGCACCCTGGCGTCGGCCTGCCTGGAGGCCGTCTCCTGCCTGCTGGTCTACACGGCCGTGTTCGAGTGCGGGGTGCGCCTGCCGCAGCAGTCGCTCTACTCGGAAATCGAGCGCGGGCGCAGGCTGCTCAGCGAGGCCGAGCAGCGCTACCGCTCCATCACCGACGGCGCTCCGGTGGGCATCTTCCGCAGCACACCGGACAACACCTACCTCTACGCCAACCCCCGGCTGGCGGAAATCTACGGCTACGGCTCCCCGGGCGAACTCGTCCGCGGGACGGCGGACATCGCCAAACAGATCTTCGCCGACCCCCAGGAGTTCGGCCACCTGCGCGAGATGCTCGAACGGGAGCAGACCGTCTCCGGGTTCGAGGCGCTCATCCGCAGGCCGGACGGCTCCACCATCTGGACCACGCGCGACATGCGCGTCTGCCGCGATCTCTCGGGAAACATCCTCTACTACGACGGCTTCGTCTCCGACATCTCCGACCGCAAACGCCTGGAAAGCCTGCAATCGGACATGGAGCGCATCCTGCGCCATGACATGAAGGCCCCGCTCATATCCCTCACCAGCGGCATGGCCATGATCCGCGCCCTGTGCCGTCCGGACCACCGGGGCGAGGTGCTCCTGGGCGAAATGGAACGCTCGGCCATGCAGATGCTCAGCCTCATCGACCTCTCCGTGCGTCTGAACAAGATGGAGGCGGGCGAGTACGAGATCGACCTCACGCCCGTGGACCTCATGGAGCTGACCCGCCGCATCCGCGACGAGCACCGCATGCTCATCATCGGCAAGAATCTCACCATGGAGGTGACCCTGGACGGCAGGCCGGACGGAGACGGCAACCTCCACGTACTGGCCGAGACGGCCCTGTGCCATTCGCTGCTCTCCAATCTCGTGCGCAACTCCCTGGAAGCAGCACCCGAAGGCTCCACGGTGTATGTGGAGCTGGCGAGCAGCCCTGAGCCGTCCCTCGTGGTGGACAACCCCGGGGAAGTGCCCGTGGAGTTCCGCCAACGCTTTTTCGACAAATACGCCACGCAGGGCAAGCCGGACGGCACCGGGCTCGGCACCTACTCCGCCCGGCTCATCGCTGAAACCCACGGCTGGACCATCGCCATGGAGAGCGGCGACGGCCGCACCAGGGTGTGCGTCGCCTTTTTCCGAGAAATGACGCAGCAGGGCCCGGCAGCCCATTGACCCGCCTTCCGCCTCGTTGCCGCATGGTCTTGCTTCTTGCAGTCTGCCGTCATTCTGCTACCATCCACCAAGGTGGAAGAGTGCATGGACGACGCTAGAATCACGAATCCAGAAGCCATTACCGATGAAATGGAGACCCTGCGCAGCCGAGTGCACGCGCTGGAGCGGGAGCTCTCGGCCGAGCGCTATCGCGCCACCGCCGCGCAGCAGGAATTCGAGCGCCGCGAGCAGCAGCGCGACCTGGAGCTCAACCGCCTGAACAAACTCCTGGAGATGGAGGTGGCAGAGCGGGAGGAGCATGCCGAACGGCTGGCCGAGACCCGCCGCCAGCTCGACAACGCCTTCCGGTCCTCCCTCGTGGGCATCTACCGTTCCAGCCCGGAGGGCCGCTTCCTCTCGGCCAACACCGCCTTCGCCAGGATGATCGGCTACGATTCCCCCGAAGAGCTCATGGAGCTCGTCACGGACATCCAGCAACAGATCTACGTCAACCCCGAGGACCGCGCCGCCCACATCGCCGCCGTGAACGAACGCGACGGCCAGCCCATGTCCCGCGTGCTGCGTTGGAGGCGCCGCGACGGCACGCCCTTCTGGGTCCAGCTCGACAAGCACACCGTGAACAACGACCAGGGCGGCATCCAGTTCTTCGAGGGCATCGCCCGGGACGTGACCGAGAGCAAACGGGTGCAGGACGAACTCGCCGCCAGCGAGCAACGCCTGAAAACCGTGGCGGATTATACCTACGACTGGGAATACTGGCGCAGCCCGGACGGCAGGCTCATCTGGGTTTCGCCCTCCTGCGAGCGCATCACGGGCTACCCGGCCGACGCGTTTCTGGAAGACCCCGACCTGGTGCAGCGGATCATCGTGCCCGAGGACCGGCGCCAGTGGAACGCCCACGTGGAGGCCGAGTCGCTCCAGGCACCAACACACACCTTCGACTTCCGCATCCGCACCCGGGCGGGGGAGGTGCGCTGGATAGGCCACAACTGCCACGCCGTCTACGACGACGCGGGCAACTTCATCGGCCGCCGGGCAAGCAACCAGGACATCACCGTGCGCAAGGGGCACGAACGGGAGCTGGCCGAGCAGTTCTCCTTCATCCAGACGCTCATCGACGCCGCGCCCACGCCCATCTTCTACAAGGACCTGGACGGCGTGTACCTGGGCTGCAACAGCGCCTTCGCCGACCACGTGGGCCTGCCCAGAGAGCAGATCATCGGCCGGACCGTGCACGACCTGGAAAAGGCCGAGGACGCGGCCCTGCACTCGGACATGGACCGTCGGCTCCTGGAGGACGGCGAGCGCACGAGCTACATCCTCGACGACAGCAGGAAACCCGACGAACGGCGCAGCGTGGTGGTCAGCAAGGCATCCTTTGAATCCGCCTCGGGCAGGCCCGCCGGAGTCATAGGCGTGATAACGGACATCACCGAGCAGCTGCGCGCCGAGGAACAGCTGCGCAAGCTGACCCAGGCCGTGGAGCAAAGCCCCATATCCATCGTCATCACGGACACGAACGGCACCATCGAATACGTGAACCCCTATTTCTGCCGCCTCACGGGCTACACCGCCCAGGAAGCGCGCGGCGGGAACCCCCGGCTGCTCAAGTCCGGCCGGCACGACCAGGAATACTACGCCGAGCTCTGGCGGACCATCTCCGGGGGCGGGCAGTGGCGCGGCGAGTTCGTGAACCGCAAGAAATCCGGCGCACTGTACTGGGAAAAGTGCGTCATATCCCCCATCAAGAATCCCGACGGCGTCATCACCCACTACGTGGCCCTGAAGGAGGACATCACCGAACGCAAGCACGCGGAGGAGCGGCTCAGGCGTTCCGAGGCGCGCTACCGCCAGGTGGTCGAGGGCACGGACAACCTCATCGCCCAGATGGACGCCCAGGGCCGATTCACCTACCTCAACCCGGCTGCGGAGGAGTTCTACGGCCTGCCGGAGGGCACCTGGCGAGGGGTTTCCGCCTTCGAGGCCATCCATCCCGAGGACAGGCCCGCCCTGCGGGACGCCCTGCGCCAATGGCGCGCGGAGGACACCCGGCGGCAGACACTGGAAACGCGCCAGCTCGGCCCCGACGGCGACTACCACACCCTGGCGCTCGACATCCAGTTCCACCGCGACAAGAACGGCGGCCTGCTGGCCGTCTCCAGCATCGCGCGCGACGTCAGCGAGCAGAAAAAGCTCGAAGAGCTCAAGCACGACGTGGAAAAGATCACCCGCCACGACCTCAAGAGCCCGCTCATGGGCATCATCTCCGTGCCGCAGATCCTGCGCGACGTCGGAAACCTCACCGAGGAGCAGAACGCCCTCCTGGCCGCCATCGAGGAATCCGGCTTCCGCATGCTCTCCATGATCAACCTCTCCCTGGATCTCTACAAGATGGAGATGGGCACCTACGTCTTCCACCCCACGGACATCGACCTGCTGCCCGTGGTGCGCAAGGTGGCCGACGACGTTGCCAAGGCCATGCAGATCAAGGCCGTGACCGTCAGCCTGCTGGTGGAGGACGCCCCGGCGGAGACGGCGGCCCATTTCCACGTGGAGGCCGAGGAGCTGCTCTGCTACTCGCTCTTCTCCAACCTCGTGACCAACGCGGCCGAGGCCTCGCCCCAGGACGGCGAGGTGCGCATCCTCATGAACAGGGACGGCGCCATGGCGACCATCGCCATCCACAACCAGGGCACGGTGCCGGAGTGCATCCGCGAGCTCTTCTTCGAGAAGTACGTCACCGCAGGCAAGGCCAAAGGCACGGGCCTGGGCACCTACTCCGCACGGCTCATCGCCGAGACGCAGAACGGCTCCGTGGAGCTCACCGAAACCGGCGACAACGGCACCGTGGTCACGGTCCGGCTCCGGGCCGCCAACCCGAGGTGAAACGCCCCGTGCCCCCCCAAACGAGCGCGCCGGGCCAGGGCCGCCGGGAGGAACCGTGGCGAGAGTAGCCGATTTCTTCCGCAGCATCTTCTCCGACACTCCCGAGGAAATGCGCGAGGGGTTCCGCAGGAACCTGCGGCACATGAACCTCGCCCGCCTGCGGATCATGGCCTGGCTCATGCTCGTGGCGCTCTCGGGCTACACGGCCATGGACCTGTGGCACTTCTCGGCGCAGGATACTCCCGAGGGCTGGGCCACGCTGCGGCTGCTCCTCTCCCTGCGCGCGGCCTGCCTCGCCTTCACCCTGGCGCTGCTGGCCCTGCTCGGGCCGCCGTTTCCGGAAGACAGGCTGCTCCCGCGCCACAAGGGCCTCGACGTGGCGGCAACCGCCTTCTATCTCGTGTATGTGGCGGTGGTGCTGGGCTGCATCTTCCATTTCCGGCCCGACGTCTCCATCTTTCTGTTCTTCGTGCTCGTGGCGGCGGGCTTTCTCTCCTTCCCGCCCGGCGCGGCCCTGTTCATCTACCTTTCGGCATACGCCGCCCTGGTGCTGACCCTGCGCCTGCAAGGCCACTCCCTGGACGAGACGGGCTACGCCCTGACCACCTCGGGGCTCGCGGCGCTCCTCGCGTTCTTTCTCTCCCGGCTCATCTACGCCGCGCGGGTGCGAGAATACATGAGCCAGCGGTACATCCGGGAGCAGAACGCCGAGCTCGTGCGCGCGCGCCAGGCCGCCGAGGAGGCCAACCGCGCCAAGAGCGAATTCCTCGCCTCCATGAGCCATGAGATCCGCACCCCCATGAACTCCATCGTGGGCATGACCGAGATCGCCCTGGACACGGACCTCGACGACGAGCAGCGCGAATACCTGACCACCGTGCTCGACGCCTCGGGCCAGCTCCTCTCCATCATCGACGACATCCTCGACTTTTCCAAGATCGAGGCGGGGCGCATGCGCATCGAGCAGGTGGACTTCGACCTGCACGCCCTGCTCGAATCCTCCGTGCGGACCATACGCCCGGCGGCGGACGCCAAGAACCTGCTGCTCTTCTCCGAGGCCGTGCCGGGCATCCCGCCCTACTTGAGGGGCGACCCCGTGCGCATCCGCCAGGTGCTGCTCAACCTGCTGAGCAACGCCGTGAAGTTCACGGAGAGCGGCTCCGTCCGGCTCAAGCTCTCGGGCTTCACCCCCGACGACGAACGCCACCCCGTGGGCGTGCGCTTTCAGGTGGCGGACACGGGCATCGGCATCCCGCCGGACAAGCAGCAACTGGTCTTCGAGGGCTTCAGCCAGGCGGACGGCTCCACCACGCGCAAGTACGGCGGCACCGGCCTGGGCCTGACCATCAGCCGCCGCCTGGCCCGGCTCATGGGCGGCACCCTGACCCTGCGCTCCGCGCCCGGCCGGGGGTCCACCTTCACCCTCGCCCTGCCCCTGGCCGAGGGCGACCCCAGGCGCATCGCCCCCCTGGCCGACCCCTCCCGCGAGAGCAGCGGGTCCAGGCGGGTGCTCGTGGTGGACGACAACCCCGTGAACCTCAAGGTGGCGCTCATGCAGCTGCACAAGCTCGGCCACCGGACCACGGCCGCCGAAAGCGGCCCCGAGGCCCTGCTCGCCCTGGAGGCCGAGCCCTTCGACGTGGTGCTCATGGACATGGAGATGCCCGGCATGGACGGCCTGGAAACCACGCGGGTGATCCGCGCCGGGGGCCCGGGCGGCACCTGGGACGTGCGCCGCAAAAACGTGCCCGTGCTGGCCATGACCGCCCACGCCATGGGCTCCCTGCGCGAGGAGGCCCGGAGCGCGGGGATGAACGCCTTCCTGACCAAACCCGTGAACTATCGGCTCCTGGGCCAGACCCTGGAAAACGCCACCGACCCGCTGGCCGCCGTGCTCGCCGCCCCCCCAGGCTCGCCGGAGCAGGGGCCGGATCCGGAGGCCGTGCTCGATGCCGAAGGCGCCAGGCGCCACCTCGGCGTGGAGAAGGCCACCTACGCGGCCATCCTCGACGCAGGCCTGCGCGACCTGGACCGCAAGACGCCCAAGGCCGTCGGTGCGGTGCGCGGCGGCGACCTCACCGGAGCCGCCGGGCTTGCCCACGACCTCAAGAGCGCGGCCAGGGCCATGGGGGCCATGCGCTGCGCCTCGGCAGCGAGGGAGCTGGAGCGCGCCGCCCTGGAGGGCCGGGCGGACGAAGCCGAGGCCCAGGCAGGACGCCTGGAGGCGGAGCTCGTTCTGGTGCGCGAGGCCGCCAGCGCGGCGCGAAACGGCGACGAGGGCGCGGCCGGAACCTAGCCGTGGACGGATGGCCGCCGGGCTTGCCCTCCGTAGGCATTCTCCCGGGTTCCGGCCAGCTCCGCACGGACAGTCGTAACGCATTCTCCTCCGGGCCGACACCGCCCCCGGCGCTCCGGGGACTATCCTCCCACGGTTGATCCAAACCCGTCCCCCGAGGAGGAACCATGAAACGACTGATCCTTTGGGCCGCGCTCGCGCTCCAGCTCGCCCTGCCCGCCGGGACCAGCGCCCTGGAGCAGCCCCTGCTGCACAAGCTCGGCACCTACCATTCCGGCCAGTTCGACGAAAGCGCCGCCGAGATCGTGGCCTACGACAAGGACACCGCCCGCGTGTTCGTGGTCAACGCGCACAGCGGCATGATCGACGTACTCGACGTGCGCAACCCGGCCGAGCCCATGCGCACGGCGGTCATCGACCTCTCGACCTACGGCGCGGGGGTGAACAGCGTGGCCGCACACTCCGGCAGGCTGGCCATGGCCGTGGAGGCCGAAGACAAGCAGGCCCCGGGCACGGTGGTGCTGGCGGACGTCTCCGGCAACATCCAGCGGACCTTCGCCGTCGGTGCCCTGCCGGACATGGTCGCCTTCTCCCCGGACGGGCGCTACGTGGTGGCCGCCTGCGAGGGCGAGCCCAGCGCTGACTACTCCGTGGACCCCGAAGGTTGCGTGGCCGTCATCGACCTCGCCTCGGGAACCGTCCGCCTGGCCGGATTCGGCGACTACAACGGCCAGGAGGAGGCCCTGCGCAGCTACGGCGTGCGCATCTCCGGCCCCGGGGCCAGCGCCGCCAAGGACCTGGAGCCCGAGTACGCGGCCATCTCGGCCGACTCCAGCACCGCCTACGTGACCCTCCAGGAGAACAACGCCATCGCCGTGGTGGACCTCGCCCAGGCCAGAGTGACGGGCCTGCTGCCCCTGGGCCTCAAGGACTGGAAGGGCGAGGGCCTCGTGCTCGACGCCAGCGACAAGGACGGCCGCATCAACCTGGCCTCCTGGCCCGTTTTCGGCTGCTACATGCCCGACGCCATTACCGCCTTCCAGGCGGGCGGGCGCACCTGGCTCGTGACGGCCAACGAGGGCGACAGCCGCGAATACGGCGACTACGCCGACGAGGAGCGCCTGGGCAAGATGGACCTCGACCCGGCCGCCTTCCCCGATGCCGAATCCCTCAAAGACAAGGCAGCCCTGGGCCGCCTCAAGGTCATCCCCGATCTCTGCGACACGGACGGCGACGGCGACGCGGACCGCATCGTGGCCTTCGGCGCGCGCTCGTTCTCCATCTGGAGCGAGGATGGCCGCAGGGTCTACGACTCCGGCGACGCCTTCGAGCGGACCCTGGCCACCCTGTACCCCGGGCACTTCAACGCCTCCAGCGACGAAAACGAGGCCGACGCCAGGAGCGACGACAAGGGCGCGGAGCCCGAGGCCGTGGCCGTGGGCAGCGTTGGCGGGCGCATCTACGCCTTCATCGGGCTGGAGCGCATGGGCGGGATCATGGTCTACGACGTGACCAACCCCACGGCCCCGCAGTTCCGGGAATACCGGCTGGACCGGGAATACTACCACGAACCGAAAACCGGGCGCGCGGGCGACCTCGGGCCCGAGGGCATGGTCTTCGTGCCTGCGGCCCGGAGCCACACGGGCACCAACCTGCTCATCGTGGGCAACGAGGTCTCGGGCACCACGACCCTCTACGAGGTCCGCTGACGCACAGGGAAACGACGTTCCATCGACCTCAGGGGCCGTTCCGCTGGCGGGGCGGCCCTTTCTTCGTCCCGGCCAGGCCGCATGGGCTGTGGGCACGGGGCGCTACGCGGCGGCGAGCCAGCCGTGCGCAGCCCGCCCTAGAGCCAGTCCCTGCGCCGGAACAGTGCGAGCATGACCAGCACCAGCGCGGCCATGATCCCGAGCAGGGCGAAGTACCCGTATTTCCAGTCCAGTTCCGGCATGTAGCGGAAGTTCATGCCGTAGATGCCCGCCAGGAAGGTGAGCGGGATGAAGATGGTGGAGATGAGGGTCAGCAGCTTCATGATCCGGTTCATGCGCATGCCGGAGATGGAGACCTGGGCGTCGAGCATGCTGGAGAGTATCTCGTGCAGGGCCACGGCCGCGTCCGCCACCTGGGCCGCATGCTCGCAGACCTTGTCGAGGTAGGGCACCGTGCCCTCGGATATCTCCAAGTCTTCCGAGCGGGCCAGCTCGGTCAGCACGTCTCTCGTGGGCAGGAGGATGGACCGCAGCTGCACCACCTCGCGCATGAGCCGGTAGAGCGAGTGCACGGCCTGCTCGCTCTGGCGCTCCTCCAGGGCGTTCTCGATGGCCTCGGCGCGCTCGTTCAAAGCGGCCACGGCCGCGAAGTGGCGGTCGATCACCGCGTCGATGAGCGTGATGAACAGGTACGTGGCCCCGGCACTGCGCGCGCGCCCGCGCGAAGCCCGCAGCCGCGACAAAAATCCCGCGAAGGGTGCGTCGTCATTCTCCTGGAAGGCCACCACCGTCTGCTCCGTGAGCAGCAGGGAAATCTGCTCCTGGTCGAGCCTGCCCGTGGCCTTGTCGTAGGCCACGTCCTTGAGGACAACAAACGCCCCGCCCTCGTCCGGGAAGGTCAGGGTGGGCCGCTGGCCCAGGTTCATGGCGTCCTCCAGGAGCAGGGGGTGCGCGCCGTACCACTCGCCCACCCGGCGCACCACCTCGGGGTCGTGCACGCCCACCACCCGCACCAGGTGGCGCATGCCCACGCAGGAAGGCCGCGCCGGGCCGCCCGGGTCCAGCTCGCGCTCCATCATGTCGTTGTCGTCGTAGGCCGTGAGCTCCACGCGCGGGCGGAAGGTCTTCTCGCCGCCCGCATAGACGAGGCTGCCCGCGTGCTGGTCCTGCTTGAGCGTGTGCCATTTGAGGAAATCAAGCATGGGCTTCCTCCGCTTCCCGCTCCAGGTACACCGTGCGCGTGGGGAAGGCGAAGCCCACGCCCTCGGCCTCGAAGCGGCGCATGAGCCGCAGGTTGATCCGCTGCTGGATGTCCATCCAGTCCGTGTATTCCGGGGTCTCCACGTAGTAGACCACCTCGAAGTCGAGGCTCGACTCGCCGAAGCGGACGAAATGCGCGCGGTCGAAGGTGGCGCGGTCCACCTCGTCGATGATCTCCCGCACCCAGCCGGGAATCCGCTCCACCACGTCCACGGGCGTGGCATAGAGCACACCGAAGCCGAACACCGCCCGGCGGCGGACCATGCGCCGGTAGTTCTTCACCCGGGAGCTGGTGAGGTCCGTGTTGGAGAGCACGATCTGCTCGCCGTCCAGGCTCCTGAGGCGCGTGGTCTTCAGCCCGATGTGCTCGATCTCCCCCCGGAAGCCCGCGTCCAGCACGATGAAGTCGCCTATGCGGAAGGGGTGGTCGAAGAGGATGGCAAAGTAGCTGAACAGGTCGCCCAGCACGGCCTGGGCCGCAAAGCCCACGGCCACGCCCGCCACGCCCAGACCCGCGAGGATGGTGGTGACCTGGACGCCGAAGTTGTCGAGCAAAAAGGCCGCCGCCAGGATCCAGATGACCCCCTTGACCACAGGCAGCAGCACCCGGCCCCGATGCTCGGCCAGGGTGGCACCCCTGCGCCGCAGGGAGAGGTCCAGGGCGAACTTGACGAGATTGAACCCCAGGGTCACGGCGATCCAGGTGAAGAGCACGAGGAACACATGGCCTTGCCACCGGGCGACCCGGCCCGGGGGCTCCAGCACGCCGAGGAACACGTCCAGCGCCACGAAGTTGAGCAGCAGCCAGGCCTGGCGCAGGATGACACCGAGGGTTTCGGTGTCCGCGTTCACGTGGTGCGCGGCGGCCCAGTCCGTCAACCTCTTGCCAAGGTGGCGGCGGGCCAGGGCCCCGAGCAGCAGAAACACCCCCAGCGCGGCCACGGCCACGCCCAGCCGGGCCCAGGGATCGGCGAGCCATTGCTCCGGGGTGAACAGGGTGAAATCGAAGGCCATGGATTCCTCTTCTCCTTCCCGGTCATATCGCAGGAGCGATTGCTTTGCCACCCCGACGAATGCTTTGCCACCCCGGCGGACGCTTTGCCGCCCCGCGCCTTTACACCCCGGCGCAAAGGCCCTACCCTGAAAGCCTGTGCTGGGGGAGCCCTCGGGCTGAGAAGGGACACGCTCCCGACCCCTCGAACCTGATGCGGGTCATGCCGCCGAAGGGAAGCCGGACCGCCGACCGCCGCCACTGCGGCAGGCCCCAGCCCCGCCCCTCGCGCGCCGCATGACGGCCGAAAGGAAACCGACCATGAACGGACGCCGACTGGTGGACGCCCTCATCCGTGAGGGCGGCGTGTATTGCCTGACAGGGGAGGCGTTCTCCCTGGGCCGCTCCAGCGTGGAGGTCATGCGCGGGGCCCTGCAAGGGGGGGCGCGCATCGTCCAATACCGCGAAAAGCACAAACCCAAGCGCGAAAAATACCGCGAATGCCTGGAGCTGCGCGAGCTCACGCGCGCCTGTGGCGCCGCCTTCATCGTCAATGACGACGTGGACCTCGCCCTGGCCGTGGAGGCCGACGGCGTGCACGTGGGCCAGGAGGACCTGCCCGTGCCCGTGGTGCGCCGCCTCGTGGGCGAGGCCATGGCCATCGGCCTCTCGACCCAGACCCGCGCCCAGGCCCTGGAAGCCGCCGGGCTCGGCGCGGACCACATCGGCGCGGGCCCGATCTTCGACGCGCGCTCCACCAAGGCCGACGCCGCCGAACCCGTGGGCCTCGACTTCCTGCGCTGGGCCGCAGCCGAAATCCCCCTGCCCCTGGTGGCCATCGGCGGCATCAAGCTCGGCAACGTGGCCGAGGTGGCCCGGGCCGGAGGGCGCTGCGTTGCACTGGTGAGCGAGGTGGTGGGCGCGCCGGACGTGCCCGCGCGCGTGCGCGAGCTCATCGCAGCCATGCGGGCATAGTCGCGGCGGCCTCGTCAGGCCGGAGCAAGGCGCGTGGTTTCGTGCGGAAGCGGGCGCGGGGGGGGCCTCCGGCGGCCAAGGGGGCTCGGCCCCCTTGGAACCCCGGTCTTTGCAGCTTCCGCCTTCCGAGTGACGACTGCGCGAGGAGCGCTCGGAACCGAAGTGTACTGCCGCGGCACATGAGGGGCCGACCGCGACGAACAACGCCGCAATCGCGGATGCTCCCGCCATCGCAGCTCTCTGCTCCTTCGATCATCCCCGTTACCTCGGCCAGGGCAAACGGGCGCGAGAACGCGGCGTGTTTTCCCTCTGGACCAGCGTAGGACCCGCCCCGGCGGCTGCACGGGCGCCGCGAGTGCCAGGCGCGAGTGCCAGGCGTGAAGAGCGCTCGGAACCAACAGCCCGACCTCTTTTCCCCTCTTCGATAATCCCCACATCGTCGGCCAGGGCAAACGGGCGCGAGAACGCGGCGGGTTTTCCCTCTGGACCAGCGTAGGACCCGCCCCGGCGGCTGCTCGGCCGCCGCGAGTGCCAGGCGCGAGTGCCAGGCGTGAGTGCCAGGCGTGAAGAGCGCTCGGAACCAACAGCCCGACCTCTTT